>USQH01000056.1 GCA_900556765.1 uncultured Oscillospiraceae bacterium | reverse complement strand
TTAACAAGAATGTCGTATGCCATTTCACCGGCAACGCGGCCGATGGTGTAATAATCAATGGACAGCGTAGCAATACCGCAGCCTTTGCAGATTCCCTCTTCGCCGGTAACAATCGGAACACCGGCAGGTCCGGCAACATTGTCAACGATAGACTTGTTGGCCGCCATAGTGTTGTCGGTAGGTATATAGATAACATCGCAATCGTTGCAGGCAGTAGTAGTTACCGCAGCAACATCGTTGGAATCGGCGGTGGTGTACTCCTTAACATCAAAGCCGAGCTTTTTTAGGTGACCGGTAATTACTGTAGCCTGATATTTTGAATTTGCCTCAGCTGAGCAGTAAAGTATGCCGACCGTCTTTGCAGTAGGACAAAGCTCTTTTATCATGGCAGCCTGCTGATCAAGCGGAGCAAGGTCGGCAGTACCAGTAACGTTTATGCCGGTAACACCGTCCCAATTCGATATTTCAAGCGCGGTAGCATAGTCTGTGACAGAAGTGGCAACGATCGGAATAGTGCCGGTCGCGGCAACGGCGGCCTGAAGCGACGGCGTTGCATTTGCCATAATGAGGTCATATCCCCCGGAAACATACTGGTTGGCAATCGTACCGCAGGTGTTGGAATCGCCGGCGGCGTTCTGTAATGTAATATTAACCTTATCGCCGAGTTTTTCCTTCAGCACATCGGTAAATCCCTTTGTAGCTGCGTCGAGCGCCTCATGCTGCTGAGCCTGGATAATACCGACCTTATATGTACCGTCTTTCTTGCCGGAATCGCTGCTTGAGCCGCAGCCGACAAACATCAGTGCAAATACGGAAAGCATACACATAAGCGAAATCAATTTTTTCATTTTAAATCCTCCCTGTTTGCAAACGACAGTAAAAGCGTGTTGCGCCGATTTAAAGTTTTAACGCTTTTATCCGCTAAATCGTTTTAATATATATTTTAGCACGTCTTTTTTAAAAGTCAAGCATAAAATCCAAATACACACGTTCTCTTTTGCAGCAAGCGCTCTAATACATCTGTTATTTTTTATGTGAATCATTATAAAACAGACGTTTACTCAAAAAATCAGGGCATTGCAAGCAAATAAGCTCTGCAATGCCCCGTTGGCAGTGAATTTTAAGTTATCAGCATAAATTAATCGGCAACACTCAAAATATGACTTATGATTTACTCAGAATTGCATACATACTCAGAATTTTCCGCCGCCACCGCCGTGCGTAGTTCCGGAAGATGATGTATGTGTACTGCTGCCTGATGATGAATCTTCTTTCGGTCTTTCCGTTCGATTGACGGTGCAATACAGAAACACATCACGACATTCTGTAACATTCAAGCTGCCGTCTTTCACATATGAATTAGCGGCCGCCTGACTGCGAACAGTCTTGAGCTTGCTTTTCATAATGCCTACGGCGATCAGCGCGATAACAAAGCCTATGACAAGAGAAATGGGTATCCATATAAGCGAAAGAGGTTTGTGCGGGAGGCTCGATCTGTCATACGGTGTGTCTGTTCTTGCTTGTGTAATAAAAATATCGCACTGTTCGGCATATGTATTAAACGCTGCAGCATAGTTGCCGTCAGAAAGGTTGCTTCCCATTTGATCGCCGATATATTGTATTCCCGTGTCTGTAAACGCAGTAATACCATCGCCGCAGGTAGAAATATACCAATCGCGGTCCTCCATGCTTATAAGCAGCAAGACTCCGTCGCGTTCTTCTCCGTAACCGAAGTTACAGTAGTCGTACATATCGTCGGCATAATCCCGCACAGTCGCTCCGTCAAGATTGTCGGCGGTCACAATAACGACATCAAACTGTTGTCTTTCGCTGATTTCATCGAGCTTCGCAATCAAATCATCCGCTTCGCTGTCGGTCAAAAGTCCCGCATCATCTATAACGCGCGCATACTCACTCGCAAACCCGTCGGTATCCGCCGCAAAAGCCGGCACTAAAAAAAGCAAGCAGAGAACTATCGCGAATATCGAAGTTAGAATTCGTTTTTTCATCTGTCAGCCCTCCCTTACAGTATACCGGCAAGCCACAGCAGCCATACTATACCGTATGTCACAGCGCTGAACAGTGCAAATAATCCAAGCGTCCATTTGCGCGCAGCGGCTTTATCAACCGGCAAATTGCCGACAAACTTACCTGTCTGACCGTTCATGGCAAAGGTATATTTGTTTCCGTTCCATGTGGTATTCAGCAGCCAAACCGGATAAAGCGCGTATTTTGCGTTGCCGCCGTGCAACTGTATACTGCTGTTTTCAGTCACAACGGACGAATATCCCTGAACGGTGGAGGCGAAAACTTCCTCAGTGGAGCGTTTTACACGTTCGTTTGCACGATTGATGCTTTCCTCAGCCGTAACATCATACTTGTCGGCAAAGTATCCGGCGAGATAAGCTGTCTGAAAATCCACGGCATCGGAAAAATCATACGGTTCGATAGACTCCATCAGGTCGTCTGCCATCTTTGACGATCCGTCGACCGGCACATGTTCAAAGCCGACACTTCCGCCGCGATGTACAAGATAGTGGCTCGTTTCTGTGTAATCATAATCGCTGTCGCTCCACACCCTGACGTTAGTTGCGCGGTAGCGAACGCGTGCGGCAGCATCGGTATCAAACAGCCAAAACGGTACATAAACGCCTTTAATCTCATCAATATGGTTTTGATCCTTAAACACTTTCGGCAGCAAACGCTTACCCGACAAGTGCTTTGCCAGTCCGGCTTTTGCAGCCTCTTTGTTCAATTTAAACGGTATAACATAGTCAGGGCGCAGCATTCCGGAAAACTGCTCCATCATTACTACCGGATTTCCGCAGAACGGGCAAGAAGTCGCAGCCATATTTTCGTCGCCGACAATTTCTCCGCCGCATGATTTGCAGACATAAGAACGTAATCCGTTTACTTCTTCGATTTGCCATTCGCTGCCCGCTTCGGTTTCCCAGTTCATATTGTCCGGCTGTTCGCTGCGAAGCTCCGAATCGTATTCTTTCAACGCTTCCATTTCAAATTCAGTGTCGCAGTACGGGCACTTCATTTTCTGAAGCGAGCTGTCAAAAGCTATCGCACCGCCGCAGCACGGACATTTATACTCCTGAATAGTTTGCATTAGAGTTTGCCTCCTCTTTTTTTCTTGCTTAAAACAGATGGACGCTTGTCCGCGGTCTCGGCGTCGTCATATCAAAAAAACGCATACACCGCACTCTGTCCGCATAAACAACAAATCTGTACGTCGTTCCCGAAATAATACTGTAAAAAAGCGGGTTTTATACCAAATTTCTTCGTTCTAAACACATCTGTATCGTTATATTCAGTATAGCATAAATCCTTAAAAATGCAATCGTATACTTTATCATAAAAAAGAAAAAAGCAGGCGGCACATTTATGTAGGGAGATTTGAAAATCTCCCTGAATTTACTGTCATTAGTGTTTTGTCACAATTCTGTTTGTCCTATATTCTTTTAACATTTTCATGTCCTCGGTCATAACATTCAATTACGCATTTTAAGCGTTGCACTTATCACTGATCATGCAATATATCAAGCGTGCAAGCGTTATTACGGTCGCAAAAGCAAAGAAAAAGAACACAGCGATTACCGCCACTGTGAACGCACCGGTATCCAGTACGCTGAATGCCGCAACGAAAGACACAAACAAAAGCGCAATCGCATAAAAAAGCAATTCGCGCGCATAGCGGCATATGCAGGCAGGCTCACAACAGCACTGCGAAGCGCTTTTCAGTATTGTCTGAGACTCACTTCTGTGTCCGCAATGTTTTTCTCTTGACGCAAGAACCGTAACCGCTGCTAAAACAAATAGAACAAGAGCAACCGCAATACCGACTGCAAAATTCAGTCCCGCAAAGAGCCCTAAAAAGTACAATGCAATCGGTGCAGCCGTTGCAAGCAATGCAAACAGCACGGTGGACCAATGAAATCTGTTACAAGTCATTTATATCCCTCCAAAATATTTTGATTGACACTGACCTTTTTCGGTCAAGCATCAATACATAATATGCCGAAAAGAAAATGTGCGTGACCATACAGGTCACGCACTTATACATTTTCGTAAAACTATCATTCACCGGTTGGGGCTGTCTGAGCTTCTTCACCTATATGCTCCAGATCCTCATAGAAATCGGTCTGCTGCGGTAATTTGCGCTTTTTCAGGCGATCATTGATTATTCCTGCGACAATGTCATAGATGACCGCAAAGGCAGGAACGCCGATTATCATGCCGACCATGCCGAACAATCCGCCGCCGACAGTAATTGCCACGATTACCCAAAAGCTGGACAATCCGGTGGAGTTTCCTATTATCTTTGGTCCTATGATATTGCCGTCAAGCTGCTGAATAACAATTATAATAATAACGAATATCAGTGCCTGGAACGGATCCTGCAACAATATGAGCAGTGTACTCGGCACAGCACCGATAAAAGGGCCGAAAAACGGAATGATGTTGGTAACGCCGACAATAACACTGATAAGCAGCGGATACGGCAGACCGAATATAAGCATTACAATAAAATTGAGCACTCCGATTATAAGCGAATCGAGCAATTTGCCCGAAAGAAAGCCGCCGAACACCCTATGCGAATGACGCGCGGTATCAAATATCTTATTAACAACGCGCTCCTTTTTAACAAACGCACAAATGATCTTTTTAATACCGGCGATAAACCTTTCCTTACCGTTAAGAAAGTAAATGCAGATAATAAATCCGACACAGATGTTAGTTACAACACCGACAGCTACTATAACACCCGACGCTACCTCTGCTGCCCATGTGTTGACTAAAGACGCAAGATCGGTTTGAATCCAGTTGTTTATATAGTCGGATACTCCGACTACCAACGCATCGGAACCAATGTAATCGTTAACGGCGGCTGACAGCTTTTCGGAAAAAGCAGTCACTTCGTCAGGAAGCGTCACAACCAGTCCGGCAATACTGTTGTACAGTTCAGGCAGCATCATATATCCGAGGAAGAAGACAATCGCTATGGCAAGCACCATGGTGAAAAACACGCTGAGTCCGCGCGCAAGTTTCGATGCAAGCTCCGTTTTTTTCATTTTTTTCAAAAACAGCTTTGAAAGCAAACCGTCAAAGAATGTCATAACGGGATTAAGTATGTAGGCAAAAACAAATCCGTAAACAACGGGCGACAGAACCGACAGAACCGTCTTTATCGCTCCTACAATAGCAGCCAAATTCTTCAGAATGAAAAACAAAACTATTGCCGCCGCTATAACTACGAATGAATAAATGTATTTTTTCAGCGACTCTCTGCGCTGCCGCTTTTTCGTCTCATCACCCATTTTGAATTTCCTCCTCAAAATGATCATTTCAATTTATTATAGCACATAATTTGCAATCTTGCATATTTATTTTGAAATTTACGCAAATATGTGTTAAAATAGCGTTATTGTGAGGTGAGACGATGAAAATAGGTAATTTCGAGACCGACGGATACGCGGCTTTAGCGCCTATGGCGGGTGTCGCCGACCGCAGTTTTCGTCGTCTGTGCCGCGAGTTCGGCGCGGCGTACACAGTCAGCGAGCTGATAAGTTCCAAGGCGGTCAGTCTGAATGATAAAAAATCGCTCGGCATGATGAATTTGACCGAAGACGAGCGTCCCGTCGGATTGCAGCTTTTCGGCAGCGATCCTGCGACAATGGCGTCGGCGGCGGTCAGTGCAACTCAGTTTCATCCCGATTTTATCGACATAAATATGGGCTGCCCCGCCCCAAAAGTCGCGGGAAACGGCGGCGGATCTGCACTGATGAAAGATCCTCAGCTTGCCGAAAGCATAGTCAAGGCCGTGGTCGGTGCTGTCGATTTGCCCGTAACGGTCAAGATACGCGCCGGATGGGATGACAGCAGTATTAACGCCGTCGAGCTTGCCAAGCGATGCGAAAGCGCGGGAGCGCAAATTATAACAGTTCACGGGCGCACACGGCAACAGATGTATGCGCCGCCGGTAAATCTGGACATAATAAAGGCAGTAAAAAGCGCCGTAAACATTCCCGTCGTCGGAAACGGCGACATATTTACCGCAAAGGACGCGGCGAACATGTACGAATACACAGGCTGTGATTTCGTCATGATCGGCAGAGGCGCGATGGGCGCACCGTGGATATTCCGTCAGGTCAATGCGTGGATGTTTGAGGGCATAACAGTGCCCGATCCTCCGCTGTCGGAGCGTATGCGTATACTGATGCGTCAGGCACAGCTCACCTGTTCCGACAAAGGCGAGAAGAACGCTATGCGCGAGATGCGAAAGCACGCAGCATGGTACATGAAAGGCGTACGCGGTGCCGCCGGCTATCGGCGTGAATCGGGTCAGCTGACCTCTCTTGAACAGCTTTATGAGCTGTGCTGGCGTGTGTGCAAGGAGAATGAATGAAATGAGCTGTAATTTTAACGGAATTACAAGTGACGCTATGTTTTTGCTGTCGATGAACCGATTTAACGACAGCAAGGATTTTTATGAAGAAAACAAAGAAGCAATAAAAAACGGAATTGTACTGCCGCTGCGCCGTTTGGTCGTCGACCTGACTCCGACCATGGAAAAGCTCAATCCCGACATGATGCTCGATCCGGTCAGATGCATTTCACGCGTTCGTCGCGACACTCGGTACACACATGACAAGTCGCTCTACCGCGAAAATATGTGGATCATGTTCCGCCATGTGAAGAATTGGCTTCCGACCGCTGTGCTGTGGTTTGAGATACGTCCGAGCGGATTTGAATACGGATGCGGTGTCGTATGCTCCACACCGGCTTTTATGGAGCATTTACGCGAAAAAATGAGAAAAGAACCAGACGACTTTTTAAAAGCAGTGCGAGCGGTGAAGCGTCTCGGATTCGTTGCCGACGCCGACAGCTACAAGCGGTCAAAAGCAGATATTGACGGAATAAGCGGCGAGCTGAAAAAATGGTACGACATGAAAGAGATGTTCGTCATCAACCGCAACATCGGTATTGATATGCTGAACGAGCCGGAAGCACTGGTTGAAATGCTCAAGAAAGGATACTCCGGCTGCAAAAAGTTATACAGCTTCTTGCATGAGGCGGCGACTGAGTTTAATATGGAGAATATAAAATGAAAAAAATAGAGATGTTTACCGACGGAGCGTGCTCAGGCAATCCCGGTCCGGGCGGCTGGGGCACCATACTGCGATATAACGGTATTGAGCGCGAACTGAC
Source organism: uncultured Oscillospiraceae bacterium (assembly GCA_900556765.1). GTDB lineage: Bacteria > Bacillota > Clostridia > Oscillospirales > Acutalibacteraceae > UMGS1976. The sequence goes on along the minus strand of USQH01000056.1, from coordinate 1,682 downwards.
CGGCGGAGCCGCCGACACGACCAACAACCGTATGGAGCTGACCGCAGTTATCAAAGGATTGCAGGCACTCAAGGAGCCTTGCGAAGTCGACATCTGTACCGATTCCAAATACGTTTGCGACGCGATCAAAAACCGATGGGTATACGCATGGAAAGCAAAGGGCTGGAAAAAATCCGACGGAAAAGCGGCGCTTAACGTCGACCTGTGGGAAATGCTGCTGCCGCTGCTTTCGACGCATAAAGTTACCTTCTCATGGATTAAAGGACACGCCGGTCATGAGGAAAACGAAAGGTGCGACAAAATGGCGGTTAAAAGCTCGCTGGAATACAAATCCGGGCATAAATAATACATATTGGCTGACAGCCGAACAAAAAATATAAAAATATATGAAAATATTTTCATATATCCTGTTGAAAAATATAATACTAAGTAATATAATAAGTGTGTTAAAAAAATATCACATCATAAGGATGGTAGTATAATTGTACAGATTTGTTTACGCCGACAACTCGGCGACAACCAAAATTTCCAAAAATGCGCTTGACGCAATGATGCCGTACCTGACGGAGGAATACGGCAATCCGTCCAGTCTGTACGCCGTCGGTCAAAACGCCAAAAAAGGCGTGGAGCTTGCAAGAAAGCAGGTCGCCGACGCATTAGGCGCCGCGAAGGAGAACGAAATATACTTCACCTCCGGCGGCAGTGAAGCCGACAACTGGGCGATTAAAGGCGCAGCGCATCAAATGCTCAAAAAGGGCAAAAAACACATCATTTCCTCCGCCATCGAGCATCACGCCGTACTGCACACGCTCGACGCCCTGAAAAAAGAGGGCTTCAACACGCTTTGGCCCGACACTCCGCAGCCCTGGTGGTTTTACGATATCTGCGACCGTACCGGCATGTATGTGATAGACCAGGCCAACATCAACACCTCCTACGAGACGGGGAACCGGCGCATCGGAGGATGCCTGAGCAACGACCCGGCATGGCTGCCCGAATACATGGAGCGGACGCAGGCGATGTTCCGCCGCTCCCACACCCATCCGTGCATCGTCGCATGGTCGCTCGGCGGGCAGAGCGGCAACGGATTCAACCTCTACCGCACCTATCTGTGGCTGCGAACCGCCGACCCGAACCGGCCGATACTGTACGACGGAGCCGGCGGAGAATGGAACAACGACCTGCCCCTCACCCGCTGACCGGCACAAGCCCCGGCCGAGCGCCCCCAACAGCGCTGCGGCGTCGGAGACAACAACAGACACCCATGGGAATAGACCTCATACTCGTAGGCAAAACCGACTCGGCGGAGATAGCCGCCCTCATGGCGGACTATTCGAAACGCATCAGCCGATACGCCAGATTCTCCGTCGTTTTTCTTCCCGACGTCCGCAACGCCGGGAAACTGCCCGTACAGACACAGAAACAGGCCGAAGGAGAGATGATACTCCGACAGACAGCGCCGGGCGACTACGTCGTACTGCTCGACGAAAAGGGGACGGAGATGCGCTCGGTGGAGTTCGCCGCGTGGCTCGGAGGAAAACTCACCGGCAGTACCCGACGGATATGTTTCATCGTGGGAGGCCCCTACGGTTTCTCCGGCGAAGTCTATGCCAGGGCCGATGCCATGCTTTCGCTTTCGCGCATGACCTTCTCCCACCAACTCGTACGCACCCTCTTCACCG
>USQH01000055.1 GCA_900556765.1 uncultured Oscillospiraceae bacterium | reverse complement strand
ACTGTTACTGCTGTTTTTCCTTTTTTTCCGCAAGGCGGCGGCAAAATTCCGATTCGTCATCTGTTTTTGACTCAAATCTGTCAATATCGAGTCCTACTCCAACGGTAGTCACACTCTTAAATCCGCGTTTTTTAATGCTATCCGTAGCAAGCTTACTTTTTGTAAACACGGGTACTCGCGCGGTATTACGCTTATTAAGCAGCAACGCGTCAACTACCTTGCACTTGAAATTATGCTTTTTGCTGATATCCGAATCGTACGGACCGTGATAAATATATACCGATTTTTTCGAAAAATTGTAAATAGCCCAGCTGGTTATCTGGTCGTATTCCGACACCTGAATGATATCGTAACCGCGCATTATTTTTCTGAGTCCGAAGAAAAAGCCGTTATTGAACAAAGAAAATGAACGAAGCCAATATATCTTTATCGGCTCGCCGTCCGGAGTAGATATCGTCTCGGTATGGGAAGGCGCATTTCCCGCGTAATATACGATATCACAGGTGTGACCTGCTCTGACAAACGCTTTGGCAAGTCCTATTTCCTGCGAATTGTAGTTTTTAATGTTCATCACGCTCGGATATGTGCGAACAATCAGAATTTTCATGCTTCTGTCCTATCTATATAAAAGTTTTGCAGCCACTGAGCGGTCTCCTTAATATCATAACCGGCGGCGGCAACGTCGCCGCTGCGATCGGTTCGCTGCGTTTTGACCAGCTCAGCAATTTTTTGCGCCCACATTTCGGGCGATTTTTCAAGCGGATATCTGCATACAAGGTCGGTAAGCTCCAGTTCCGCGGTCACCTCGTCGGATGTGAGCATGGGCAATCCGGCACACTGAGCCTCCACGCCGACTACCGGCAATCCCTCAAACAGCGACGGCAGCATAAGTATATCGAACGCCTGATACAGTCGGCACAGATCGGAGCGAACTCCTAAAAATACGACCTTGTCATCAAGACCTAAATCAGCGACCTTTTTCTTTATTCTGTCAAACAAAGGTCCTTCGCCGGCAAGCAGAAGAACGCTGTTAGGATCAATGCGCTGATACTCTGCGAAAATATCTATCAAAAACTCATGATTTTTCTGCGGATCAAAGCGACCGACATGAGCGATAACAGTCTTGCCAGACACGCCAAGCTCCTCGCGGCACTCGTTTCTCACATGCTCGTCAAACGCAAAGCGCGCCGTTTCGACACCGTTATTTATGACGCGAAAATCACGCTTTCCGAACATAAATTTGCCCGCTTTTTCAGAGCAGGCAAAAAGATCGGTCGCGACCCTTTTCCACGGCTTGTTCATTACGCTTTTAACAAACCCCTTCAGCGTCGGCTCTATAAGCGCGTTGTGAGAATGAGCAATTATCGTTTTGACACCGTTTTTCTTTGCAAAATGGCTGTAAATAAAGCCGAAACTCTCCATATGACCATGGACGACTTTATACTCCGAATGCGATTTAAACAAGCGGTCAAGGTCGCCGAAATACTTAAAAAAGCGGTTGTCCTCCCGTACCGTCATGCGGTGTATTGTGCCGCCGAGCGACTCAATTTCGTCATCATAATCAAACCGTGCGCCGTAATGGACAAGAAAATCAAACTGTACCTTTTCCCTGTCGATATTGCGGTAAATATTCATTATCAACGTTTCAAGTCCTGCACGATGCATATTCGGCACGACCTGCAATACTCTTATGGGTTCCATACCGTGCCTCCGATCAAAACGGGCGTTCGCTCTTGATGAATTTCTTTTTGAGAAAAGCAAAGCCTTTTTTCAGCCAATTCGGTTTTTCAAGCATGGCAAGCTTGAGCGTTTGATACTCGACGTTGTTTTTTTCAAGCCATGTGTCAAGCAAAAACTCCGAAATATAGCCGCAAACGCGCGCCTCATATACGCTGTAACCGGTGAAGTCAACGCGCTTTTCCAATTCAAACAGTATCGGATACATCCATTCGCAAAAGGCATCGGCAATATCCTTTCGCATAATGAATGTGTTAAATATATGCGCCCATGTGCGATTTGAAACTCGGTCAAAATTCTCCAGATAATCGGGTGCAAGCTCCGCAATCACCTCGCGAGCGGTATCGAAATCCTTTGGATTGGTCGTAATGTGAGCGTATAGTCTCGATATAGTACTTTCGCGGTTTTGCAATTATGACCGGGCACTTGTCAAGCAAAGTCTCCAGTTCCTCGCGCGAAAGGATATACTTGAATATCGGATTTGCTGTATTTTTTGCTTTTTTGCTGACGAAATAGCGCCTGTAATGGCAGGTACCGATATACTCGCAATCAAGGTTTTTCCATCCCCAATAAAGAGAACTGAGGTCGGAATAATACCTATGCTTATAGGAAATGTTATCTCCCGTGTTGTCGCATGTATAGCCGAAGCGTTCCTCCACCTCATCACAGCCGACCTGAACCGGCATATAGATCGAGGTATCTTCCGGGAAATCATACGGCTTGTGTGTAGCTACAAGTATCTTTATATCTTTCACGGTATCAACCCTTAAACTAAAATTAGAAAAGCTTTTTATAACTGTCAAAACTCATTAGATTTTTATCTTTTTCGGAAATAATCAAATTTTGACTGCCGCCTATCTGTTCAAACGGCCAAACTATACCGATATCCGGATCGTCATACATTATGCCCGAATCGCCGTCTCCGTAAAACACCTCGTTACATTTGTAGGAAACGACAGAGTCCTCCAACACAAGATAGCCGTGGCCGAAAAATTCGGGAACATACAGTTCGCAGGTATTCTCCTCGCTAAGCTCAAAGCCCTGCCACTTGCCGAATGTCGGAGAGTCGGGCCGAAGATCGACAATCACATCATAAACCCGTCCCTTTATACAGCGGACGAGCTTTGCCTGCTGTTTTACAAGCTGAAAATGAGTTGCACGGATAACTCCGCGCTTTGAAATAGTGTAAAAGGTCTCTTTTAGCTCATGTTCAATGCCGTTTGAGAGAAATGTATCAACATTATAGTCCTTGATAAGTCCGCCTCGTTCATCGGTAGCGAAGAAAGGCTTTATAAGATAGGCTCCGTCAAGTTCGGTTTTCTGAAAATCAAATTTTTGTATCATTTTTTACAGTTCCTTTTTATACTGTTTTCAGCCACTCCATAGTGCGTTTGGTTCCATCGGCGAACGATATCTGCGACTTAAAGCCGGTGTCACGTTCGGTATCGGAGGTATCAAACGCCGACAAAGGCAAATTGGTGCCGGTAAACGGAATGTCACCGAAAATCGGCTCAGCGTCCTTGTCAAGCGCCGCGGTCATCTCAAGAATAAACTCTCGCAAGGGCTTTGCGTTTCCGCTGCCGATTATATACTCGCAAAACGGCTTTCCGTTTTTTGCAATCAAATAAAAGGCTCTCGCTACGTCTTCGATATGCACGAAATCATAATTTTGAGTTGCGGCGGTAAACTGCAAAGGTTCGTGCGCAATAATTTTGCGAATGGTCGTATTAACAAACCTCGGAGACAACTCGCCTTCGCCGTACGCGTTGGTTATCATAGCCCACACAAGCTCGATGCCTATATCTGCGGCGACCGCTTTGCACAGGTCGTGGGCAATGCGCTTGCCCATACCGTAGATATAACCCATTCCGGGGCGACTGCCCTGAGCGGAAACCGCCGCTGCGACCTCACGCTCCATAATGCTGCCGGCAACTACGAAACGCGTACAGCCGAGCTGTTTTGCCGTTTTCATCAGCTCGACCGTCCACAGTGCATTATTCATCTGCAAATTGTAATCGACCCTCTGCGGTCCCGCAGAACCGACCCATGCAAAATGAATAACTGTGTCGTATTCGCCGTCGCTTACCAATGACGTCAACTGTTCAGGATTTGCAATATCCGCCGTCCTGTATTTAACCAATTCATTTTCGGTAATATTGATCGGTTTTTCCCTGATATCGAGCGCCAAAACCTCAATATTTTCATCAGCGAGGCGGCGCACGGTATTGCTGCCGACAAAACCGTCGGCTCCGGTTACGATAACTTTTTTCATTGCTGCACTCATCATCCGTTCAAAAATTCGTCAATCTGTTTATTCATCATTGCATTTACGTCTCCACCGTTTAGCCAGCATTTTGACCATTCGACTGTTTTTTCAACAGCGGTGTCAAGATTCCAGCGCGGTGACCAGCCGAAAGTATCCTTAAGCTTTTGGCAGTTAAGCTTCAGAAAATTCGCCTCGTGCGGACCTCCGTCCGAACGGTTGATCCATTTTAAGCCTCCGCCCCACTTCGACACAAACAGATCGACGAGATTGCCCGTCTCAAAACAGTCGCAGTCATCCGGTCCGACATTGTACCAGCCGGACAGCGAAACATCTTCATATTGGCGCGCGGCGATCATCAAATAAGCGTAAAGAGGCTCCAGAACGTGCTGATACGGACGGGTCGAATAAGGATTGCGGACAATAATATCCTTTCCCTGCGACGCCGCCCGAACACAGTCGGGTATAATCCTGTCATTGGCAAAATCTCCGCCGCCGATAACATTGCCTGCCCGCGCGGTAGATATTGCGACAGAGCCGTCGGAGAAAAACGATTTTTTGTAACTGTGAGTAACAAGTTCCGAACAGGATTTGCTGTTTGAATAGGGATCGTAACCGTCCAATTTTTCATCCTCTCGGTATCCCTCGGCGCGTTCCATATTCTCGTAAACCTTGTCGGTTGTTACATTTAAAAATGATTTGACACAGCAACTATTCCTGATACACTCCAGAATATTTGCTGTGCCCATAACATTGGTTTCATATGTATACAGTGGTTCCTTATAGCTGTCGCGAACAATCGGCTGTGCTGCAAGATGCAGAACTATATCCGGCTTTGCCGAATCAAAGCACTTTTTCAGCGCAGAGTAATCTCTGATGTCGCCGATTACGGAGTCGACTCTCCTGTCCACGCCGGCAATTTCGAACAAGCTCGGTTCGGTTGGCGTATCAAGAGCATATCCCGTCACATGAGCGCCGAGATTTTCAAGCAATATGCAAAGCCAAGAACCCTTGAAACCGGTATGACCGGTAACTAAAACATTTTTACCTTTATAAAAATTCAAATTAAACATACGAACACCTATCTAAAATAAACAACAGCAGTAGAACGGGAACAGTCGATAACGATACGGATTTACCAGACCTTCCACGGCGCATTTTCGGATTCCCACATGCTGTCGAGCTTTTCCTTATCGCGCAGAGTATCCATACACTGCCAAAAGCCGTCGTGCTTATAGCTCATAAGCTGACCTTCAGCCGCAATGCTTTCAAGAGGCTGACGTTCAAACATTATGCTGTCATCGGCAATATAGTCGATAACCTTTGGCTCTAGCACCATAAATCCGCCGTTTATCCAACCGGCATCGAGTTCACTTTTTTCACGAAAAGCGCGAATACATCCGTTTCCGTCGATATCCATTACGCCAAATCGGCTGTCGGGGTGGATTGCCGTCACTGTGGCGAGCTTGCCGTGAGATTTATGATACTTTAGCAATTCACCTACATTGACATTGGAAACACCGTCCCCGTATGTCATGAAAAACGGTTCATCTCCGATATAATCGGCAACGCGCTTAATTCTGCCGCCGGTCATGGTATTGAGCCCTGTATCGACCACGGTCACGCGCCACGGCTCGGCAACATTATTATGCACTATCATCTCGCCGCCGTTTGAAAAATCAAAAGTAATGTCGCTGTTATGCAGATAATAGTTTGCAAACCATTCCTTGATAACATTCTGTTTATATCCGGCACAAATCACAAAATCGTTAAAACCATAGTGTGAAAACAACTTCATTATATGCCAAATGATAGGCTTGTCCCCTATCTCAATCATAGGCTTGGGACGAAGATGACTTTCCTCGGAAATACGCGTTCCGAAGCCACCGGCAAGCAAAACTACCTTCACAGAAAAACCTCCAAAAATCGACTCACATGGCGCCGTTTGCGGTAAGCACCGCCTTAACAGTCATGAAAATAAGCTTAATATCGGTCCAGACAGACATCTCTCGGATATACTTGCGGTCGAGCTCGACCCATTCATCAAAGTTTATGTCGTTGCGGCCTCCGGCTTGCCAGAAGCAGGTCAAGCCGCCCTTTACCGCTAAGCGATCATAATCAGAATTACCGTAATTAGCAACCTCTCGCGGGAGAGGCGGACGCGGTCCGACGATGGACATCGAACCGGCAATAATGTTAAAAAGCTGCGGTAATTCATCAATGCTCATACGACGAATGAAAGAGCCGACTTTAGTAATACGTGGGTCATCCTTTATCTTAAATACCGGCCCATCCATTTCGTTTTTATCCTGAAGCTCATTTAACATATTTTCCGCGCCGACCTTCATCGAGCGAAATTTGATCATTTTAAAGAGCTTTCCGTCCTTTGTTACACGTTCCTGCACGAAAAACGGAGAATGACCGTCTTCGATAAAAATAGCAAGCATCACTATTAAAAACGGTATCAGCAAAACAACAACGGCAATAAGCGATGCTATCAAGTCAAAGCATCGCTTAAAAAAGAAATATGCGCGTGATTTCCCGGCAACGGCCGCTTTTATTTCCTCACTGTAACGCGAGTCGTATTCAAAAGAAAAGGTCTGCTCATCAACATGATCATGGGTATAATCGTGCGAATATGTATCGGCATAACCGGTAAAATCAGCTTCGGTGCACTTTGCCTGAAACAGATCTTTTCCCCGCTTGAATTTATGTACTCAAATTTCGAAACGGTCGGGGAGTCGATCCATCCGTTCATATAATAGCCCTTCGGCAGCTTTCTCAGGCAATATATATCTCCGTTCAGGTACTCGCCGTATGAATCATCATCTGCCACATTGACCTCAACATTGCCGCCGTTCTGAGTAAAGACAAAATAACCTTTATCCTCCTCGCAGAGATTCATAGCCGCACACCCGGCAAGCGCCAGCGCCGCAGCCAGTATCAACGCACGGATGATCCTTGCGGTCTTTTTGGCATTCCTGCGGACATTGAAGCCGACGATCCTGCTCATTGACTTGTAGTGGATAGCCGAACAGGCTGCACTCTCGGTGCACATCGCCAGTTCCCCGTCATATTTTTCGCACATGGCATCCTCAAGAGCCCGTGCAAACGCCGTATATTCCGCGCTGCGCATCATATTGCACCCTCCTTCGCCAGCGTTTTCAAAAGTATCCTCTTGCCGCGCGCAATGCGCGTGTATACCGCCTTTTCGGATATGCCGGTAAGCGCCGCGATCTCGGCTATCGACATTTCCCGGCAGTACCTGTAATACATGACCGTGCTGTACTTTTCGTTCATCCTCTTTATCGCGCTCACGACCGCGGCATATCTCTCGCGCGTTTCGAGCGCCGCAACAAAGTCGTCGTCCGACGGCACGTCGTCATAGCTTTCGATCTCGTCAAAGCGGTCGCGGTCGCCGACCAGGTCAAGCACCTCGTTTGCCACGATGGTGAGCAGATATGCCCGCAGCTTTTTGTCTCCGCCCGCCGTGTCCACCGTATCTATGTTCCGCACGATCTTGAGAAATGTGTTCTGCACCACGTCCTCGGCATCGCCGTCGCAGTTTGCTACCCCGGCATTTCTCAGCCTGTGCTTGGCGAACTTTATCATGTCGTCATGGTAGGCAGTGTAAATATAAACGATCTTTTCGCGGTCGCTCTCATCGGCTGCCGCCATCAGAAGACAGAGCATAAACACACCTCCCTTTCCAACATAATATTTAATTTATTGTATCACAAAACGTTGAAGAAGTCAATATATACCGTGCCTGCGCTCTCAGTTTACAATACTTTTTACAAGCTGTCCCCACTTTTCGGGATAGCACGCAAGCAGCTCCTCGTGCTGCAGATCCTGCTCATGGATCACCGGATGGGCAAAATGCCGTTCATAGCGGACACGGTACTTTTCGCCCATTTTGAGTGCATAGAAAATATGGATTTTAGTGCCCGGCACATCGATTTTGTCCGGCAGCGGCGTGATAAGGTCGGAGTAAAACTGATTTTTGCAGCTTCGTTTTGTCACATAGGGACGTGCGCCGCCGAACATTTCCATAAATGCTTTCACATAATCGCCCATCTGCGCCGTGCGTTTTTCCATCTGCTTTTGCAGAAAACGACTTTTGAACTGACCGTTGCGTATCAGCGGATAAATCATGGGCAGAAGCAAATTAGTCTGAAGCTTTGCGGCAAATTTCGATGCCTGATCAAGGTCGGAGCTGCCTAAAATGCCATAGTCCATGCGAATGCGTTTCCTCGCAGCCAGCAGCCCCACAAACGAGCCGCCGAGGGAACAGCCGTAGGCCGCACGGATATGCCCGCCGCAATGCTTTTGTATGTAGTTCTCGATTTTTTCGGTCTCGTCGATCATCGTCGGAAATTCCGTCCGCTCAGTTTCGTCAAAGCCGTCATAGCTGACGCAGAGAACCCGAAAGTCCGCTTCAAGCAACGGAATCACATGCAAGAAGTTCCCCTTCCAATGGCAGCAGGTGCCCGGTAGCAGCAAAATCACCGGCGCGTCTTCTTTTCCGAAAGCATATATCTTCATCGTCCCACGCCTTTCAAAAAGCCGCCTTTTGCATTTTCTTCGGTGTCGTCTGATTCGTCGTAGGCATCATAGGGTGCTGACGGGTCGTGAACTCTTTTCTTAAACGGTGAGCAGAGTTGATCCTTATGGGCAAAGGCAAACGCAAAGTTGTCTGTCCATCCGGTGTGACCGGTGATAAACAGGGGATGCACGCCCATCTTTTTCAGCTTTGCCTCAAGGACGGTGAGTGACTTTACGGCCAGCTTATTGTCCTCTGCCAGCGAGGAAATAAAGCTGTAGCCGCCATCCGCGCCGAACCAGATCGTGTCGCCGGTAAAAAGGTACTTGTCATCGATGAGATACACCATGTGTCCCCAGGTATGGCCGGGGACAAGGA
>USQH01000054.1 GCA_900556765.1 uncultured Oscillospiraceae bacterium | reverse complement strand
CTGAAATTCAAAAAAAGCTCTTTATAATTTCGATATAATAGTATATTATTTTAATGTATATATGATTTTACGCAAGAGGTGTTTTTATGGCTCAAAAGGTGAAAATCTGCGTCGGCGGTATCGACTACTACATCAATACCGACGAGGACGAGACTTACATCCGAGGAATCGGGTCAAAGCTGAACGATCGTCTTGACCGACTGGCAAAGCAGAATCCCTACCTTTCGACTACTATGGTGGCCGTTTTTGCAGCGCTCGAATACTGCGACGAGGCGGAAAAGGCAAAGCGCGAGCTGATAAATATGACCGGCGAAAAACAGGCGACCGATGCGCGTTCGATCGACGCCATTTTAGAGGTAGACGAGGCTCGCCGAGAGATTGAGCGTCTGAATATCGAAAACATCGCGCTCAGAAAGCGCCTCGCCGGCAGATGAGCGTGGAACTTCTCGCGCCCGTCGGATCCGAGGAGGCACTGTACGCCGCCGTTCGCAGCGGCACCGACGCCGTATACATGGGCTACGGTCGCTTTAATGCGCGCGCCGGAGCGCAGAATTTCGACGATGACGCCTTTGCCGCTGCCGTCGCGTATTGTCATGTGCGCGGAGTAAAGGTGTATTTGACACTGAACACGCTGGTAAGCGACGGAGAAATGAGCGCTGCGCTTGATACCGCGCGCCTCGCTTGCGAGGCTGGCATCGACGGCATAATCGTGCAGGATATGGGACTTGCGTCCGCGCTGCGGCACTGTTGCCCCGATATGCCGTTGCACGCGTCAACGCAGATGTCGGTTTGTTCACCGTCGGCTCTGCCGCAATTGAAACGGCTCGGTTTTACCCGTGTCGTGCTTGCACGTGAAATGAGCCGTAACGAGATCGCGGCGGTTTGCACGCAGGCGCACGACCTCGGTATGGAGATCGAGGTGTTTGTCCACGGCGCGCTGTGTATGTGCGTTTCGGGACAGTGCTATATGAGCGCCGTTATCGGGCGGCGCAGCGGAAACAGGGGACAGTGCGCCCAACCGTGCCGTCTGCCATGCTCCGATGGTGCATATCCGCTGAGCCTGAAAGATCTGTCGCTGATAAATTATGTTGAAGATATGAAAAACATAGGGGTCGATTCGCTGAAGATCGAGGGAAGAATGAAACGCCCCGAATATATTGCCGCCGCCGTTTCATCCTTTCGCAGTATGATCGACAGCGGCTTTGCCGACCCACAGCTTTTGCAGCGGCTTGACAGCGTTTTTTCCCGTTCGGGCCATACCGACGGATACTACGCCGGCACTTTGGGCGGTGAGATGTTTGGCCATCGCACTGACGGAGATGCCGCCGCGTCGGCAGCCGTTTTGGGCAGCTTGCGCGAGCTTTACCGCGGCGAAAACGGACGCGTTCCCGTCTCAATCAAATTCGAGGCACGCGCCGGACTGCCGATGCACATGAGCATGAGCGCCGGCGAAAATACCGTTTGCGCAGATTCGGACGTGCCGCAGGCGGCGATCAACCGCGCCGCCGATGAGCAGTATTTGCGTGAAAAATGCGAAAAACTCGGTTCAACGCCGTATTATTGTGATAAATTCTCCTGCATCATTGACGGCGGACTGATGATACCTGCGTCAGCGGTCAATGCGATGCGGCGCGAATGTGTTGAAAAGCTCAACAGTGCGCGTCTGCCGCAGTCGGTCGCGTTTTACGAAATGCCTGCCGTTGCCGATGCCGCCGAGCGACACGGTGCGCCGGAGCTTTTTGCCCGCTTTGCGAAAATTGAACAGGTACCGGACGACCTGTCGGGACTGCAACGCATTTATGTTCCCGCTTTTAGCTCGGAGGAGGGTCTGCGCTCGCTTGTCGAACGGGCGGACGGCGCTGAGATCGGCGTGGAATTGCCGCGTGCGCTGTTTGCGACTGAGCAGGCGTGCGAAAACCGACTTGAAACGGCGTCAAGGCTCGGCGTTAAATGGGTGCTGTGCCACAGCATTGCGGCTATGGAACTTGCGCGCCGCCGCGGTATGCAGATACACGCCGATTTCAGCATGAATGTGTTTAATTCGGCGTCTGCCGCCGTTTTACACGAAATGGGTGCCGAATATATCACGCTGTCGTTTGAACAAAAGCTGTCGGCACTGCGCCGCGTGACAGGGCACAATCTCGGAATATTGGTTTACGGCAGACTGCCGCTTATGCTGACGCGAAATTGCCCGGCGTCGGGGAAAAAGGGCGACTGCGCCCGCTGTTCCCATAGCCGAACGATAATCGACCGCGCAGGCGAACGCTTTCCTATTGAGTGCGGTGCGGGACTGAGCGAGGTGCTTAATTCCAAAACGCTGTGGATGGCCGACCGCGCCGACGAATATGCCGGTATGCGCTTTGTCATGCTGCGTTTTACCGACGAGGATCGCGAGCGTGCTCGATATGTTGTCTCCGCCTTTGCCGGAGGGGACAAGCCGCACGGCGATTTTACACGCGGACTGTACGACCGCGGAGTTATATGACAGCAGAGCATGATTATAACATAAAAAGGATGAAATGAATTGTTGATACTTGCGTCGTCATCACCACGCCGAAAGGAGATACTTGCAAATATCGGATACCGATTTGACTGCGTTGCCGCCGATGCCGACGAAAGTCTGCTGGACGGTATATCCGCCCGTGACGCAGTGCACGAGCTTGCGCTGAAAAAAGCACAGGCGGTCTTTTCGCTGAAAGGCTCGGATGTGGTGCTTGCCTCCGATACGGTGGTATCGCTTGACGGCAGAATTCTCGGCAAACCGAGCGACCGCGCTGATGCAAAGAAAATGCTGACCGCCCTTTCAGGCAGACGTCACTCGGTTTATACAGGGGTCTGCATAATATCGGCGGAAAAATGCGAGCGTTTTGTCAGCGAGACGCAGGTGGAATTTTATTCGCTCGATGAGTCAATTATTGAGTGGTATCTTGATACGGGCGAACCGTTTGACAAGGCGGGCGCTTACGGAATACAGGGCAAAGGCTCGGTGCTTGTCAGGCGTATTGACGGCGATTATTTTACCGTAATGGGTCTGCCCGCTGCCGAATGTTTTCGCCGACTTGCCGATTTCAAAATTTTACCCGAATAATTTGCTCCGCCGATGTTGTTATCGGACGGAAAATGAAGTATAATAGATAGGTTAAACAACATCATTGTGATACGATACACCGCAAAACGGAATATTTCGCCGTATTTTTTATGAAAAAATGCATAAAAGCGGCTGAGTTACAGCTTTTTGCAAAATAAAGTGACTGACTCCGTTTGCACATACCGTAAAAGAAAAAAGATATGAAAAATCAAGGGCGAAAAAAATCAAGGACGATTTGTTAAATAAAAAACTGTCGGGAGGGCATTTATGTTTACTCGTGATATAGGAATAGGACTCGGAACGGCAAACACGCTGGTATATGTTCGCGGCAAAGGAATAGTTATGCGTGAGCCGTCGGTTGTCGCGGTCGATGTGCGTAATCAGGCGGTTCGCGCCGTCGGTACCGAGGCAAAGGAAATGATCGGCCGTACACCCGGCTCCATCGTTGCTGTGCGCCCGCTGAAGGAGGGCGTTATCGCCGACTTTGAGGTTACGGCAACCATGCTAAGAAAATTTATACGTGACGCGCAGAAAGGCTCGTTTTTCTCGCGTACCAGAGTTTTGATCAGCGTGCCGTCCGGCGTTACCGAGGTTGAGAGCCGCGCCGTTTTCGACGCCGCCCATTACGCCGGCGCGCGTGAAGTTGACCTGATCGAGGAGCCGATGGCCGCCGCTCTCGGCGCAGGTATGCCGATATGGGATGCTACCGGATGCATGGTGGTCGACATCGGCGGCGGTACTGCCGAGGTCGCGGTCATTTCACTGGGCGATATTGTTACAGCCTGCTCGGCACACGCCGCAGGCGACCGTCAGGATGAGGCGATAATTGCCTATATCCGCAGAAAACACAATCTGCTCATCGGTGAACGCACCGCCGAGGAGATCAAGATCGCTATCGGCTCGGCCGATCCCGACGCGTCAAACGAGACGATGGAAATACGCGGACGCAATCTCGTCGACGGACTGCCGAAAAATGTCGTAGTTACCACCGCCGACGTGCGCGAGGCGATAAGCGATTGCCTGAGACAAATCATCGACGCTGTCCGCGAAACACTGGAAAAGACACCGCCAGAGCTTGCTGCCGATATTATCGACCGCGGTGTTGTGCTCACCGGCGGAGGCGCTCAGCTTCGAGGCTTGGATAAGTTGATCTCCGACGAGATCGACATACCCGTTCGCGTTGCGGACAATCCGATGGACTGCGTCGCCGAGGGACTGGGCAAACGACTTGATGCCGATTTGCCGTTCAACACATATTACAGACGCAGAAAGTATTGATGAATCCGATGTCGGGCGGTTCGGCTCTGACGCGTTAAACTTTGATTTTTGATTTTACGATTTTAGAAAACGGGAGCATATCATGAGAGCTTTTTTCAGAAGCGTTCGGTTTAAGGTGCTGGCCATTATTTTGGCGGTGCTGACAGTGCTTATGATTATATTCAGCGCGCTCGGCGGCTGGTCGTCGCCGCTGTCAAGCGTAATCAGCTCGGTTACTACTCCGGTGCAGGAGGGCTTCAACGCCGCTATCACATACATAGGCGATTTCTTCAGCGCTCCGTCGCGTATACGGGAGTTGGAGCTGGAGAATGCAACCCTCCGCGATGAAATTGCGGCACTGACCGAGGAAAAGATTGATTACGAAGACGCTTTGCTTGAAAATCAGTATTATCGTGAGTATCTGGGACTGAAGGAACAGCACGAGGACTTCGAGTTTTGCGCCGCAAAGGTAATATCTGTCGACGCGACCGACATTTACGGTGCGTTCACTGTCAACGCGGGCAGTATCGACGGTGTCGCACCTTACGATCCCGTTATTACCGCTGAGGGACTGGTCGGCTATGTCAAAACGGTGTCGCTGACAAGCTCCACCGTTGTAACCTTGCTCAGCCCGTCGCTGTCGGTCGGCGCGTACGATACGCGTACCGATGACAGCGGCATCGTGACAGGTTCGGCTCGGCTTGCCGAAAAGAAGCAGTGCCGAATGAATAATCTTACGCGCGACTGCACCGTTGCCGCCGGTGACAATATTATTACATCGGGCGGCGGTGGCATTTTCCCCGAGGGATTGGTCATCGGCACGGTCGGCAACATGGGACAGGACGCAGGCGAGATCACGTCATATGCTGTGATAAACGTCGCCGCCGATTTTGATCATATGCGAAACGTGATGATAATAACCTCGTTCGAGGGACAGTCGACTATCGACAAACGCGGCTGACGTACAGATCCGCCGCGGCAAAATTGTGACCTGATTATTATTCGGAGGTGAAGCAGAATGCGTAGTGCGAATTACCGTAAATATGTTTACCATGCGCTGCTGGGATTTATATGCATCCTGCTTTATCTGTGGGAAAATTCCGTTTTTGCGTTCCCGACAATATCATCGGTGCGTGCTTTGCCGCTGATGTCGTTCGTCATTTGCATATCTATCTACAATCCCGAGACGCCCGCAACAGTGTACGGATTGATTGCCGGCGTTGCAATGGATATCGGCCGTATACACGCAAGCGGATTCAATGCGATATTTATGCTGATTGCCTGCGTTGCGTGCGGACTGTTTATCCGACTGCTGCTTAACCGAACGCTGCTTTGTGCGCTTGTGCTCAGCTTTTTTGTTTGTTTCATCTACTTTTTTACATACTGGCTGTTTTTCTGTCGGCCGGATGCCGCTGCCGACAGCGGATACTGCTTGATACGGTACTATCTGCCTATGGCGGTATACACATGGGTATTCACTCTGCCTTTCTACCTTATCGTCGGTGCAATGACCCGTAAATTCAGAGTGGACGACAGGGTTTTACTGTAATCGATACAAGGAAAGTTAAAATACAGCACAATCATAATTCCGACAAAATACGCTCAGTGAGCGTATCGCGCCGAGAAAGGAGGTCTCACGCCGAATGAAATATTATTACCAGAAGAAAAAGCCGTTTTACAAGCGCTTCATTTCAATGATATGCGTGCTTGCGATAATACTTGCCGCTTTTTCGGGCAAGCTCGCCGAACTGCAAATAGTCAACGCCGAGGAATACCTCGCACAGGCGGATACCTCCGACCACCGTACGCTGACCGTTACAGCCGCACGCGGCGAGATAATCGACCGCTACGGCCGTCCGCTCGTGGTCAACCGTGAGGGTTTTAATATAGTTTTTGACGCGGCGTATATTAAAATGTCGTCGATAAACGAGACGATAGTTATGCTGACCGACCTGCTGACCGAGCGTGAGCAGGCGTGGACAGATAAACTGCCGCTTAAGGTGACCGGCCCGTATGATTTCTCCGACGATATGGATTATTCCATCGGCGTGATGAAGTCAAAGCTCGGACTTAATGACTATGCAACCAGTCAAAACTGCTTTGACGCAATGGTCTCGCGCTATAAATTGCAGGGCTATGACAGCTCTGTTCAGCGTATAATTATGGGCGTGCGTTATTCAATGGAGATCGGTGACTTTTCCATTTCGCTGCCGTTTGTATTTGCTGAGGATGTCGACAGTAAAACTGTTGAGATCGTTGAGGAAAACTCGGATATGCTGCCTGGCGTTGTTATAAAAGCTGCCACATTCCGCGAGTATTCGGATCCGGAGGTAGCACCGCACATTCTCGGTACTACCGGGCTGCTGACCGCCGACGAGTGGAACAGCGTTAAGGACAGCGGCAATTACAGCATGAATGACAAGATAGGCAAGTCGGGCATTGAGCTTGCCGCCGAAAAGTACCTGAAAGGTACCGACGGAAAGATCGCCATAGTTCAGTCACCCGACGGGGAGATCACATCAACCAAAGTGGTTCAGCAGGTGGTCGCTGGGAATACAGTTCAGCTTACGATAGATAAAAACCTGCAAAAGGTAACTCAAAACGCGTTGAAGGACGCTATTGATAAAATAAACGAGAAGAGCCGGCTGACCTCCAAAAACGGAGATGTGCCGGGTGCCGCTGTCGTGGTAATGGAGGTCGAGACGGGCGAGATACTCGCATCCGCCAGCTACCCGAATTACAGCATGGACGATTACGTAAACAGTTACGAAAAACTCTCCAATGATAAGAAAAATCCGCTTTTCAACCGCGCGTTTTACGGCGCGTATGAGCCGGGTTCATGCTTTAAGCCGGCGGTAGCGCTTATCGGATTGCAGACCGATACCATAACGCCGTCGACCACCATAACCTGTAACAAGGTGTACAGGCGCTTTACCGACTATCAGCCGTCATGTCTCGGCAGACACGGCTCCATAACGGTATCGACAGCTATTTCAAAATCGTGCAACTGCTTTTTCTTCGAGCTGGGCTATCTGCTCGGCATTGATACGATGAACAAGTACTGCCGTCAGCTCGGACTGGGCGTTGAAACAGGCGTCGAGATCGGTGAAGCGACCGGCATTCTCGCCGGCCGTGAATATTCCGAAAAGATGGGCAGACCGTGGAATCCGGGCGATACCATTCAGGCGGCAATCGGCCAGCTTGATAACAACTTCACACCTCTCCAGCTCGCTCAGTACACCGCCACTCTTGCAAACGGCGGAACGCGGTACAAAGCACATCTGATAAAGTCGGTAAAAAGCTATTCGCTGGACAAAACGATCAAAAACGACTTCACGTCGGTTCTTAACAATACCGAGATCGACAAGAACGCATACGATGCGGTAAAGGAAGGAATGCTGCGCGTTACCGAGGAAGGAACGGCGCGCGCGACCTTTGCCAATTATCCGATAAAGGTAGCCGGCAAGACCGGTACGGCGCAGTCTTCGAGCGGCGTGGATAACGCTGTTTTCATCGGATTTGCTCCTTATGACAAGCCTGAAATAGCCATCTCCATAGTCATCGAGCACGGACTGCACGGTTCGTCGATTGCTCCGGTGGCAAAGAGCATTTTCGACGCCTATTTTTACAATACGAGCGGCGCGTCATCGGAACAGCAGGACTATCAACTGCTTCCATAATGGTAAAATGATATACTTGGGGCACAATTCGGGTATTTTGTTTTGACATTTGACATTATATATGCTAAAATTTTTACGTGATTGATATTTATTTGCGGGAGGAGAGCCTGAACGGTGCAGAACGGTAGCCTTGGCAGAGTTATAGCGATCGTTTCCGGAAAGGGCGGCGTCGGCAAATCGACGGTCGCCTGCATGCTCGGTATGCAGCTTGCTTCTCAGGGCAAAAAGGTACTGCTTATCGACGCCGACGAGGGGCTTAGCTGTCTCGATATAATGCTGTCGTGCGACGACAGCGTGCTTTTCAATCTTTGCGATGTCCTGTCGGAAAGATGCGCACTTGCCGACGCGGTGCGTCCGTCGCCAAGCGGAATCGATTTCATTAGCGCTCCGTCTGCTTTCGGTGAGCTTGACGGCGAAAAATTCAGCCGCCTGACCGAACAGCTTCGGTCACAGTATGAGTATGTTTTCATCGACTCGACCGCCGGTATCGGGCGCGGATTTAATGCCGCTGTCAGCGGCGCGTCGGAGATAATCGTCGTCGTCAGTCCCGACGCGGTGTGCGTGCGCGACGCTTCGCGTGTCAATGATATAATCGGAGACATGGACAACAAAAGCTGCCGCATGGTAATCAACCGCTTTGACCGCCGATATATGAAACGCAGTGATATGCGCGCTATCGACCGGATAATCGACGATACCGGCATACAGATGCTCGGCATCATCCCGTTTGACGAAAGTATAATGAAAAAAGGCAGACCGCTGAAAAAAGGTAAGGCGGCACGCGCCTGCAGCAGAATCGTTAAACGAATCTGCGGCATGAATATTCCGCTGAGAAGACTCAGCAGAATATGATAGGAGTCCGCTTTTGAGCGAACTTTTTGTGATTTATAAATGATACCTATGATTATGATATGGAGTGAGGATAAATGAAAATTGCATTGATGGCACACGACAGAAAAAAGGAACTGATGGTCCAATTCTGCATCGCATACTGCGGCATACTTGCCGAGCATTCGCTCTGCGCCACGCACGTGACGGGCAAGCTTGTCTCGGAGGCGACGGGGCTGCCCATCACGCTGTACCTCC
>USQH01000053.1 GCA_900556765.1 uncultured Oscillospiraceae bacterium | reverse complement strand
GCTCATATACAGCTGGTAATAAGCTCCCTTCATCGCCATAAGCTGCGCGGCGTTACCCTCTTCAACAATTGTTCCGTTGTCGATGACAAAGATCCGGTCCGCCTTCTGAATCGTGGAAAGACGGTGGGCGATAACAAAGGTCGTGCGGTTTTTCATCAGCCGTTCAAGTCCGTGTTCAATATGCCGCTCGGTGCGCGTATCGACCGAGCTTGTCGCCTCGTCCAGCACCAAAATGGGTGCTTTGGAGATGGCGGCGCGGGCGATGTTGAGCAGCTGGCGCTGACCCTGAGAAAGGTTGGCGCCGTCGCCTTCGATAACGGTGTTGTAGCCGTCCGACAGGCGCATTATAAACGAGTGCGCCGAAGCCGTTTTTGCGGCGGCAATAACTTCGTCGTCGGTGGCGTCGGGTCTGCCGTAGCGGATGTTTTCCATTACCGTGCCGGTGAACAAATGTGTGTCCTGAAGCACCATTGCGATATTGGAACGCAGGACGTCGCGCTTAATATCGCGCACGTCGACGCCGTCGATGGTGATGCTTCCCTCATCAATGTCGTAGAATCGGTTGAGCAGGTTGGTTATGGTGGTTTTGCCGGCGCCGGTCGAGCCGACAAAGGCTATTTTCTGACTGGGATGCGCGTAAAGTGAAATGTTTTTGAGTATGACTTTATCGGGATCATAGCCGAATGTAACATTCTTTATCTCAACGTCGCCGCGCATTTCCGGCATATCCACGGCATCGGGGGCGTCGGGCTTTTCAGGCTCCATATCCATTATGGCAAAGACGCGCTCAGCACCCGCGAGAGCGGAGAATATAGCTGACATTTGCTGTGAGATCTGATTGATAGGCATGGCAAACTGGCGCGAATAGCCGGCGAAAACGGTCAGGCCGCCGGGAGTGAAGCTGCCGAGGCACATCATGACGCCGCCTACACCGATAGTAGCGGCGTAGGTGATTTGGCTTGTGTTGCCCATGATAGGCCCCATTATGCCGCCGTAATACTGCGCCTTGAACTGCTTGTCGCGCAGCTCGTCGTTGAGCAGATCAAACTCCTCAACGCACTCCGACTCGTGGTTAAACACCTTGACGACCTTTTGGCCTGTTACGGTTTCCTCAATGTAGCCGTTGACGGCGCCGAGAGCCGATTGCTGACCGCCGTAGTACTTGGAACTGCGCTTTGCGATCAGTGCGCCGCCGAATGCGAATATCGGTATGAAAACGATTGTAACGATGGTCAGTATCCAGTTGGTGAGAACCATGAAAACAAACGTGCCGATGAGTATGACCAATCCCGAAACGATGCTTGTTAACGAGTTTGACAGCATGGTATCAATGTTGTCGATATCATTGGTGAAGCGGCTCATCGTTTCACCGGTCGGTGTGCGGTCAAAGTAACGCACAGGCAGCTTTTCGATTTTGCAGAAAAGGTCGTTTCGTATGCGCTCGATGGAGTTTTGCGAAACGGAGACCATCAGTCTCATTTGCAGATAGGTCGACGCAATGCCGACCAAATAAACGAGGGCGAGCAGTATCAGAGCCGCCGCGACGTAGACTGCGACAGCAGTTGCTGTCGAGCCCATGAGAGATTTTATCAGCGGCAGTTCGGTTACAGCGCCGATAGCTTTGTCGGCTATTGCTTCTATGCTCGACATGGTCAAATTGGTGTTCGGATTGACCTCCAATGCGATGCGGTTTATTATAGGCGCGAGCATATACGAACCGATGAGCGACGTTACTGCGCTGAGCAGCATGCACAGCACCACGCATATCAGTCGCGGCCAGTAGCGCCCGACGTATTTCAGTAGGCGCGAGACGGTATGACGGGTGTTTTTCGGCTTGCCGGATGCACGCGGACCGTGAGGGCCGCCGGGTCTGCCGCCCATCGGACCTTTTTTTGCCGAGCCGGTGCCTTTGTATTGTTTTTGCAGCTCTTCAAGCGATCTTGCCATCTCTTACGCCTCCTTTTTATCCATTTGTGAGTAGTAGATTTCCTGATACTCCTTGTTTTCCGCAAGGAGCTGTTCGTGAGTGCCGATGCCGGTGATCTTTCCGTCGTCCATAACGACTATTTTGTCGGCGTGCATGACCGAGCTGATGCGCTGAGCAATGATTATTTTTGTCGTATCGGCGAGCTTTGTGTCAAACGCTTCGCGGATACGACGCTCGGTCGCGGTATCGACGGCGCTGGTCGAGTCGTCCAGAATGAGTATCTTCGGCTTCTTGAGCAGGGCGCGTGCAATGCAAAGACGCTGTTTCTGACCGCCGGAGACGTTTGAACCGCCGTGACCGAGATCTGTGTCGTAGCCGTTTGTAAACGAGGTAACGAACTTGTCGGCCTCGGCGCTTGCCGCCGCCTCGCGCACGGCTGCGTCATCGGCGTTTTCGTCGCCCCAGCGCAGGTTATCGGCTATACTGCCGGAGAAAAGCACGTTCTTTTGCAGTACCATGCCCACGCCTTCGCGCAGGTGGTACAGCGAGTAGTCGCGCACATTTACGCCGTCGATCAGCACTTCGCCTTGATCAACATCGTACAGGCGCGGTATCATGGATACGAGCGTTGATTTGCCGCAGCCGGTCGAGCCGATTATGCCGACGGTGGAATGAGGCTCAATAACGAGGTCGATGTCGCTGAGCACCTCGTCATCGCTGTTTTTATAGTAGCGGAAGCCGACGTTGCGGAATTCGACCCTGCCCTCGCGTACGGTCAGATCCTTGTGAGCGGCGTTTTCGTCGGTCAGGTCGATCTGTTCGTCGAGCACCTCGCCGATACGCTTTGCCGAAGCCATGGCACGCGAGGATATCATCAGCAGGAATGTTACCATCATCAGCGACGTAAGTATCTGTGTTACATAGGTTATGAAGGCCGAAAGGTCACCTATCTGCATACCGCCCGATGTAACGATGCCCTGACCGAACCAAATGACGGCGATTATGGTTGCATACATAAACAGAGTGGCGATCGGCTGCATGAATATCATCACGCTGACGGCGTCCAAGCCTGCCTTTTTAAGGTCGGCGTTTGCCGTACGGAATTTCTTTTCCTCATGATCCTCACGCACGAACGATTTTACAACGCGTACGTTTGTAATACTTTCCTGCACGGTGGAATTAAGCTTGTCGATTTTTGTCTGCATACGCTGAAAGCGGGGGAAACCCTTTACGATGACAAAGCCGATGGTGATGAGCATAAGCGGCATTGTCACGGCGAGAACAACCGACAGCGACGGCTTGAGCAGTATTGCCATTACCAGCGCGCCGATCATCATGCCCGGAGCACGCAGAGCCATACGCAGCAGCATATTAACAAAGTTTTGAAGTTGGGTAACGTCGTTGGTCAGGCGCGTGACCAGCGAGCCGGTCGAAAAGCGGTCAATGTTTGCAAATGAAAAATCCTGTATTTTGTTATACACATCGCGCCGCACGTCGCTGGCGAAGTTGACCGACGCCTTTGCCCCGAAGTAGGCGCCGCCGATACCGCCCGCCATCATTACCAAAGCGAGCAGCGCCATTATCACCGCCGTGCCGATGCTGCCGGCTACGGTCAGCGTGCCGGCGTTAAAATCATTGATTATCGTAGCCATCAGCTTCGGCATCAGTGCCTCACCGATGACCTCGACTATCATGCATATCGGCCCTAAAATGAAGTAGAGCGTATACGGCTTGACATATTTCATCCATCGTTTCATATTTATATACCAACCTTTCACAATGAAAACGATTATCTCACATTGCACAAAATTATGCAACCGTGAATTTGCTTATTCTGTTAAAAAATCTTTTTTATTTTTGATTTGGTTCGAGATTTTTTTTCAGTTTTTCTATGGTCGAGATGAACGCGGTTATTTCCTCGTCGCTCAGTCCCTGCACCATCTTTTCCTCGATATCGTCGATATCCTGCGATATCATGTCGTGCAGCCGCAGAGCCTCGTCGGTCAGCGTGATTTTTTTCAGTCGGGCGTCCTGCTTGACCGGGGTACGGATAATCAGCCCGTTTTGTTCCAGAAGCTGGAGCAAACTGGTGACCGACGAACGGCGTATGCCAAATGTTTTCTCAATATCGCGCTGAAAAATATCTTTGTCTCGGTTATCATATAAATAGCCTATGACCCATCCGCGGGTGCCGGTAACGCGGTCGACGTAGCTTTTGGTCGACGACTGGCAGTGGCGGCGATGGATCGCCCGTTCAAGCGAGCGCACCTGATAACCTATTTTTCGATTGTTTTCATCTCTTTTTGTATCCATTTTTTGCGTTTCACCTCCGTAAATCGACAAATGCTGCGGCGATATGCGGCAGTATTTGCGTAATTCATAATGAGAAAGCAGAAAAACAACTTAAATTGTTAGAATACTAATTGTTAGAAAACTAACATTAGTAATTATATGCATTTAATCGTGCAGTTTCAATGTATAAATTGTGAATTTTTCATTCTTTATTTTGACAATATATTATTGTATAATATAGATTTGTGTAGAAGGCAAATAATATCTGAGAATATATTAGCGAAAGAGAGAGCATATATGTCGGATTTTTTGAAAAAAGCCAAAAAACAGATTTTCCTGTCGTCTGTTGAGTTGTCCAGACGCAGATATTCTGTTTTGTTTTATGTTGCAACTATTTTTTACTATGAATTTATTATGCAGTTGCATGTTTTCGGTTCTGTAACATGGAAGATCGTTTTTCCGTTGCTGTTTTCCGTACCGGGCGCGCTTCTCGTTGTTATGCTGTGCAATTTATTCGGCAGAAAAGTGAACATTATTATTTCGTGGATCATGTTGATTCTGCTGTTTGTTTATTATTCTACCCAGCTTATTTATCAATACGTTTTCGGTTCGCTGCTTTCATTGACTTCGTTCAAAATGGGCGGCGACGCTATAACGAATTTCTACTCCGAGGTACTTCACGCCATATGGGTCAATATGCCCATGGAGCTGCTGTTCCTCGTACCGCTCGTTATATTTTGGCTGCTTCGTCACAGCCGTACCGTGTCTGTTCGCCACACCTCTCGCAGGTTTAAGGTATCTTCGCTGATAGCGCTTGTGCTCGCGCATACAATGTGCCTCGGTCTGCTGTATGTCGGCGGCACCGGCCCCGCTTCGGTCGCAAACGTATACCACAGCACCGATGCGGACACCGACATCAGCGCTAAAAATTTGGGACTCATCACTACCTCTCGGTTGGAGCTGAAAAATATGCTTTTCGGCGGAGGCGGCAGCGGCTCAAATATTGATTCAGTCGACATAGACGATTATATAAATAGCAGCCAGCCGACTGCTCCGACCATCGATACTTCGCCCAATGTTATAAACGGCATCAATCCCGCCGAGCTTAACGGTTTTACTTCCGATTCCGATATTCAGCAGCTTAACAACTATTTTGCCGCTCAGTCGGGAACCAATAAAAACGAATATACCGGTTACTTCAAGGACAAGAACCTGATCGTTCTGTGCGCAGAGTCTTTCTCGCCCTACTTCATTGACGAGAAAATCACGCCTACCCTTTATAAAATGTATACCGGCGGCTTCGTTTTCAACAACTATTACAATTCGTTCCCCAACACCACCACCAACGGTGAATACGCGCTGTGTATGGGACTGTTCCCCGATTTGAGCCGTCAAAAGACCGACGGCAGCTTCAAGTTCTCGTCTGACAATTATGTGCCGTTCTGCCTCGGTAATATGTTTACCGGCATCGGCGTCGACACCTTTGCTTATCATAATTACAAGGCTTCATATTACAGCCGCAATACTTCGCACCCGAATATGGGCTACTCCACATTCAAGACCATGGGCAACGGCATGAAATTTACCACTTCGTGGCCGGCGTCCGACCTTGAAATGATGCAGCAGTCGATTGACGACTATATCAACAAGGATCAGTTCCTTGCATATTATATGACTTTCAGCGGCCACTACCGTTACGATTTCGATTCCAACCCGATGTGCCGCCGTAACAAGAGCGCGGTTGACAACCTGAACTATTCCACTTCGGTAAAGGCATACATCTCCTGCAACCTTGAGCTTGAGTATGCGCTGGAGTACCTTATGCAGCGGCTGACCGATGCCGGCAAGCTGAACAACACCGTTATTGTGCTTGCTGCCGACCACTATCCCTACGGCCTGACCGAAAATGAGTACAACGAGCTGGCCGGACAGGAGATTGACACTACCTTCGGCAAGTACAAGAGCTGCTTCATCTGCTACAACGCGGGAATGGAGCCGGTACAGATCGACACACCCTGCTGCAACATCGACATTCTGCCGACACTGCTCAACCTCTTTGGCATGGAGTACGACTCACGCCTGATAGTCGGTACCGATGTGCTTTCCACAGGCAATCATATCGCTGTTTTGGCAAACAAGAGCTTTATAACCAATCAGGTCATGTACGACGCTACCACCGGCAATGTAACCTATCTTGTCGATGAGTCAAAGGTCGCCGACGGCTATGTCGACGCCATGCGCCAGGTAGTCACCAATAAAATGGCAGTCTCCACATCCATACTAAACAACGATTACTACCGCTTCGTTTTCAAAAATACGGTGGGAATTAAATCACGCAGCGGCGATCAGGGGTAAAATATGCGAAAAGGCGGCCCAAACCCGAAAAAACAGCTTGCGCTTTTGACTGTTCGCAGTGTATAATAGTAATTAACAAAAAACGAATAGCCCTTTAAGAGGGAGTAGCCGGCGGGAGACCGCGGCACACGGCGTCAGTACGGCTTTTTTTATCAAAGCCCGCCGTTGCCTTAAATGAGCAAGACTCTTATTGCACCTTTCTTCATGGTGTTTTATCCATGGAGAAAAGCGCAATAGGAGTTTTTTGTTTTTTTAAATTAAAAGGAGGATACTACTGGAAATTCTGTATCAAAACCTGCTGAATCTGAGCTGGCAGCAGCTTGTCATGTGGGCGATCGGCGGCATCCTGATTTGGCTTGCCATCAAAAAGGACATGGAACCGACGCTGCTGTTGCCGATCGGTTTCGGAGCCATACTGGTCAACCTCCCCATGTCGGGAGCCATCAGCCGCACGATAAACGGCGTGCTTGAAGAGGGCCCTCTCAGCACTCTGTTTGACGCCGGAATTGCAAACGAGCTGTTTCCGCTCATTCTGTTCATCGGAATCGGCGCAATGATCGACTTCGGCCCGCTGCTGTCAAATCCGAAACTGATGATATTCGGCGCGGCAGCTCAGTTCGGCATATTCTTTACGCTGTGCGTTGCGTCAATGTTCTTTGACCTAAAGGACGCCGCGTCTATCGCAATAATCGGCGCTGCCGACGGCCCGACCTCCATAGTGGTAGCGCAAAAGCTCGGCTCAAACTATCTCGGCGCAATAATGGTCTCTGCCTACTCATACATGGCGCTCGTGCCCATCATCCAGCCGCCGGTCATCAAGCTGCTGACCACCAAAAAGGAACGGCTTATCCGTATGCCGTACGAGCAGAAAAATGTTAAAAAATCCACCCGTATTCTGTTCCCGATCATTATAACTGTGGTAGCCGGACTGGTTGCACCGTCAAGCGTCTCGCTGGTCGGATTTTTGATGTTCGGCAATCTGATACGCGAGTGCGGCGTACTTGATTCGCTGTCGGAAACGGCGCAGAAGGTGCTTGCAAATCTGGTTACCATTTTCCTCGGTATTACCATCGCGTCTCAGATGGAAGCGTCCAATTTTCTGCGCTGGGATACGCTGCTTATTCTCGGACTGGGACTGATTGCGTTCATATTTGATACTGTCGGCGGCGTCCTGTTCGCAAAGCTGCTCAACCTGTTCCTGAAGAAAAAGGTCAATCCGATGATCGGCGCCGCGGGCATTTCGGCGTTCCCGATGTCCGGACGTATCGTTCATAAAATGGGGCTTGCCGAGGATCCGCAAAACTTCCTGCTCATGCATTCCATTGGCGTCAATGTATCGGGTCAGATCGCGTCGGTCATCGCCGGCGGACTGATACTTAATTTCTTTATGTAAGGAGCTGTCATAATGAATTTTAATCCGCAGGCTTTTATTGATAATTTGTACTATATGGGCATTGGTATGCTCGGTATAATGATCGTTATCGGCGTGCTGATCGTTATTACGGCGGTGCTCAACGCTCTGCCGTCCAAGGACGACAGCAAAAACAAAAAGAAGTAAAACATAAAACGACAAAAAACGGCGTCTTACGATTGCTCGTAAGACGCCGTTTAACTTTGTGTGCGTGTGCTTGCGCTTGCACAATTTGACCGTGTGCTTGCGCTTGTGCAATTGGCCGGTATGCGTGTGACTGTGTGCCGTTCGCTTACCGTGCTTTATGCCGCTTGCAACATGCTTTATGCCGCTTGCAACATGCTTTGTGCCGTTAAACAGCGCGTTTGCGCCGTTGTCGGTGGCGCAGTTAAACCTTGGCTATCAGCTTTTTAACCTGCGGCAGGTTGAATATGATCGCCGCCGCAATGCAGGTAATTATCAGTTCCGGCAGCATATACGAACCGTTGTATGCCAATGAGTACAGATACGGATGGCCGATCCATGAAGCGCCGAACGCAACGAACTCGTCCATGTTAGCGAACAGAACAACGCCGGATGTAAAGTGAGAAAGAAATCTCAGCAGCATCGCGAAGGCAGTTCCGGCAACGATTCCGACCGTGCCGTGCTTGCGCCAGAGACCGGCCAGGCCGAGTACCGAAAAAGCGATCAGGTAGTCAAGAGCGATGCAGCCGATCAGTGAGTACCAATTAAGTCCCCATGCGAAAAGACCGTCGATGACCGCACCGAAAATAAACTGTATCACCGAGTAAACAAAGGCAGAAAACATTCCCCATTTGACGCCGAACATTACCGACAGCAGTATGATAGGCACCATTGACATGAGGGTGATACTGCCGCCCAGTGGAAGCTCGTATACCTTGATAAGGCTGAGTACAGACGCGAGAGCGATCATGACCGCGCTGATGGTCAGGCGGCGGACTTGGCTTTTCTTTTTTTCGTTTTGCATTTGTAAAATGCCTCCTAAAAAAATAATTTTAAGAACGCATTTTGATCAAAATAAGCAAAATAAAAATACCGCATTACACAGGTAATGCGGCAAAAGGCTTTGGTTAAGAAATTGCTTACCTCCGTCGGCATTATCCGAATCAGGTTATAGGGTCAGG
>USQH01000052.1 GCA_900556765.1 uncultured Oscillospiraceae bacterium | reverse complement strand
ACAGCAGTAACACTACGAGCAAGGACGATCGTTACCGCATAACAAGAGCAAAAAAGCCAAACGGTTTTAAATACAAAAATGTGAATATAATGTGCGTCGGAGACTCCATAACGCAGGGCTCCGCTGTACCAAGCGGATACAGATATCAATTGTACGAGTATCTGTACCTCAACGGAGCGACATTTTCATTGGTCGGACCGCTGAAAACAGTTTCCGACAGCCGTCTGCCGAGCCGATACAGTGGTCATGCGGGATACGGCGGATATAAAATATCAGATATTACGGCAAAAGCGTCCGAGCTTGCCAAAACCGATTGTGATATCATAACGCT
The DNA here is from genome assembly GCA_900556765.1 of uncultured Oscillospiraceae bacterium. Taxonomy (GTDB): domain Bacteria; phylum Bacillota; class Clostridia; order Oscillospirales; family Acutalibacteraceae; genus UMGS1976. The sequence continues at coordinate 8,897 of USQH01000052.1, read as the reverse complement.
GATGGTCGGCGTAAACGACTATCTTGGCAATTATGAAACTTCGACCGTATCAAACAGGTACACCGAGATGATCTCCGCATTTTTAGAAAAAAGACCGGATGCGATCATCTACTGCTGCTCGGTCTGCCCTACCGCCGGACAAATCGGAAAGCAAAAAGGATATGAGATAAATCAATATCTGCCCGATATTTGTGCAAGCTTTCAGAAACAGGGTTATAAAGTGTTTTTTGCGGACGTATTCGGCTCCGACGAATGGAACGAAAGCTGCTTTGATGACACCGACAGTGTTCATCCCAATGAAAACGGAAACCGTGTTATCGGCCGCTCACTCGGTGATGCAATGCTTGATACAATACTGCGGATAAACGACGAAGGCGATGAAAAAGCCGCAGTTTCAAAGCGAGTCAGCGGTATCAGCGTCGACAAAAACGAGGTCAACATTGACGCATACAGCGCTGTCACGGTAAAAGCAAAGGTCACCCCCGCCGACGCAGAAGCATTCACCGTGCTTTGGCACTCCGATAACGAGAGCGTTGCAACAGTTGACAGTTACGGTAAGATACGAGGACTAAAAAAGGGTTCGGCTGCGATTACCGCAACAACCATTGACGGCGGATTTACACAAAAGATCAAAGTAACCGTGAAGGCAGCGAGTAACAAAGATTACGATGAGATTTTTCGCGACCTGTTAACCGTTCCCGATAACTGGGACGGCGCAACAGATAAATTCAACAACGGCTTTTCCACATGGTTCGGCGGCGAAACCTATTCACTGAACACAAAACAATCATTTAACGCTGGAAAAGACTTTGTTTTGTCAATGACCTACAAGGTCGACGGAAACACCGACGCTGACTATTCTGCAAACTACACTTCAATAAGCTACGGCGGATTTACCGTGAAAATATGCAACTGCGTTCGTCGCATTGAGTTGTACCAAAACGATGAATTGCTCGGAAAATACGAGCAAAATTTAAAAGGAACAAAAGCAGTCTATCAGCTAAAATACAAAAACGGTACTGCATCGGTGATATACGCCGGCGAGGAAATAATATCAGCAAAAGCAGGCGCTCCGAAGGTATCGACGATCAATATAGAAGTCAATGAAAAATACCGCAGCGTATATTTGACAGGTATAATATTGAAAAAAGCTAAATAATACATTTCATCTATGAGGAGAACGTATCAATGAAAACAAAAAAAATCTTAAGCATCATTCTCATTCTTGCGCTGTCACTCTGCGTTATGTGCTCTTGCGGCGGTGACACGGCGGACAACTCGTCGGCCCCCGACAGCACAGCTACTTCCGATGCCGGATCCAACAGCGATCAGACCGGCAGTGAGGCAACTTCGAGTGAAGATTTGAGATACCGCAACACACGCGAAAAAAAGCCTGCTGATTTTAAGTACAAAAATGTACGCATTTGCTGTATCGGCGACTCGATAACCCAGGGTACCGGTACATACAGCGCTTACCGCTACTATCTCTACCGCGACCTCATTTCGTCAGGTGCAACATTTACATATGTCGGCTCGGAACGCAGCGTTGATCCGAGAATGCCGTCCGCATACCAGTTTCACGGCGGATACGGCGGCGCTTTCATCGGTCCAAACACCGACGGCAAAAACAGAAGCACATACGATATGCTCGGTACATATCTCGGCAGCGGTGCAGACATCGCGCTGGTCATGATCGGAGCTAATAACTATTTTCACGGTGTAGATGTGTCCGACATTACCACCGTTTACAAAAACTTTATTAAACGAATAATCGAACTCAGCCCCGGCATAACCGTTTACTGCGGCTCCATGGTCAATCAGGACAACGGCAACGCTCCCGACGTCAATAAAGGCTACTCATCCAACGGTATGAACGCTCTCCTCCCGAACATAGTTGATTCTATGAGCAAAGAGGGTTATGCTGTCAAATACGTTGACCTGTGCAGCATTACTAAACTGTCAGGCGCAAACGGAGATTTTGACAACGGCGACGGCACTCATCCCAACGAACAGGGTCAGGAAAAGATCGGCGCCGCATGGTGTGACGCGATCCTTGACCAGGTGCTTGAAATCAACGACAAAGGTGACAACAGCGCCGCGAGCGTCAAGCATCCGAGCAGCATTACTATCAATAAAACTACAGCTACCGTTTACACCGGTAAAAAGCTGCGTTTAAGTGCTTCAGTCAAGCCGTCTGATGCAAAATTTACCGGCTGCATCTGGACTTCAAGCGATGAAAAGATTGCTACCGTTGACACATTCGGACTGATCAAAGGTGTCAAATCAGGAACAGCGACGATTACTGCCAAAACCATTGACGGCGGCATTGCAGCAACCTGCGAAGTTACGGTCGGCAAGGATACATCCGAGCCAAATTACTCGACTCTTGTTTCCGACTCATTCAGTTCCAACACATGGGACGGTGATTCGGCAGGCTTTGGCGGTTCCGGTTGGTATCAATACTTCCCGGGCGGCGGTGCAAAGACCGTCACCTCGAAAAAGTCGTATGAAGCAGGCAAAAACTTTATGATAAATCTTTCATACTTCTGCGATCAGAACACCGGCATAAGCCAGAGCAATACCACTTACTACTCTTCGGTTGCATACGGCGGCTATGAGCTACGCATATATAACTGCGGCGGAATGGTAAAGCTGTTCCATGAAGGAGCCGAGCTTGACTCCTTCAGCAGCGAGTATATGCTTAAAACTCACCTGTACGGTTTCTCCTACGCAAACGGCAAAATAACCGTTCACCGCGATTACGAAACTCTGTTCACTGTCAAAGCATCATCAATGCCCTCATCTTCCAAACTGACAGTCGTTGCATGTGAACCGTCACGAGTATCCTGCCTCAACGCCGTTGTCATACGCAAGGCTTAAACGGAGAGAACTAAATGAGTCTAAAACCACGGATAATAAACATTTTGCCCCTCGGTGATTCCATCACCGAGGGTGCCGGTACTCACAGCGGGTACCGTTTCTTTTTGCACAATTTGCTGTGTGAACAGGGAATTCAATTTCGCTTTATCGGGCCGAAAAAAAGCTTTGATCCGCGTATGCCGGAGGCATATTGGCATCACGCCGGATACGGCGGTCATACCATAGGTCCCGATAACAGCCGAAACGGAAACGTATATTCCCTCCTGCCCCAAATAATGCGAGAAAAGGCAGACATCATCCTGCTTATGATCGGTCGCAACAACTATTTTCAAAAAATTGATCTGGACAAAATCGACACCGTATACGAAAACTTCGTTCGTGAGATACTTAAATATCAGCCGGACGCTTGCATTTTCATAGGCACGATGAACTATTCTAAACCCGGCAACGACCCTAACGATCCCGCTCTAAGCGGACTGAATACGATGCTGCCGAATATTTGTGACCGACTTAAAAGCGACGGATACAATATTCATTTTGTTGACATTGCTACTTTAACAAACCTCGGTGCCGCCGATTTCAAGCCGTTTGACAATACTCACCCGTGCGATATAGGTCAGGAAAAAATAGCAAAAGCTTGGTTCGATGCCATACTGCCGACTGCTAAAAAGCTTAATGAAGAATTAGTCGAACGTACCGACACAATCAAAATAAAAAATATGACTATTGACCGTTCGGAAGCTAATATATCTGTCGGCGAAGCAATACAGCTATCTACCGTCTTTACTCCCGAAAAGCCCGACGAATTCACTGTTTTGTGGTCTTCAAGCGACAATCGCGTCGCCGAAGTAGATTCACTCGGCCGTGTAACGGGTATCGACACCGGCAGCACCATTGTCACCGCCGTAGCAGTCGACAGTGGCATTAAAAACAATTGCCGCATAGCAGTATCGGATGCGATCAAACGGCAAGAAACGCCTGTTTTCACCGATGCGTTCACAGGTGACAAGTGGAACGGCGATACCGACATGATAAACAATAACCAAATATTAATGTGGTTTATTCACAAGAACTTTTCTATTACTACTAAGGAGAAGTTCAATGTCTCGGATCGCTTTGTCATAAGGTTTAAATATGAAATTACGGATAACAAAGATAAGCGGTTCGGCAGTTACACTGCTCTAAAATTCGGCGGACTTGAAATGCGGCTGTATGACGGCGTTACTTCCGCAAAGCTGCTTTATAACGGAGAAGTGCTCGGCGAATGGAGCTGTTACCCAGAGATCGAAACAAGAGTGTATTCACTCGAATACGATAATGGCGATATTACCCTAAAAAAGAGCGGTGAAACACTCATACGTGTTCATAAGGAATTGACTTTTCCCCCATCCGAGCTGACCCTCTGCTCCGACGAAGGCGAGCGGTTTTTCATTATTTCCTGTGTGGAAATTTCAGATTATTGCTGACATTTGTTTTATTTCAACAATAAATCACTTTCAATTTGTGTCTTTTGGCAATTTCTTATTTTGCAATTTAATAGTATAATTTTATAGATAAAAAAGTTTCTAAAGGCGAAAGGATGACACTCAATGAAAAAAATACTTAAAGCACTGAGCGTACTGGCTGCTTTGACCATTATGACTGCCTGCGTTATCGTCCCGACGACTGCTTCCGCAGCAAGTTACACAGCCCCCGATGGAGCACTGTTTATTGCGGACACGGTTCTCGGTCGCACGATGGTAAATATCGCTCCGGGTACGACTGTCGGAGACCTCAGCAGCTCATTCAGCGGCTACACGCTGTCGGTTGCTAATGCCGACGGCATCACCATAAGCACCGATTCGCGTCTTACCACCGGCTGCACGGTTACAGTAAAAAGCGCCGACGAAACCGTAGATTTCTTTGCAATCGTAATTTACGGCGACGTTTTTCCCGATGGCATAATTGACGCGTCTGACTCGCTTGCTTTAGTTCAAAGCATGCTCGGCTATACAACGCTTGACCGTGCGCAGTCCCTTGCCGCCGACATTTCACTCAACAGAAAGTCAGACGCTTCCGACGCACTGCGCCTGTCCATGCATATGCTCGGCATATCCACTATTGACCAGAGCGCTGCCGCCACTGAAAAAGCTCTCGGCAAAAAAGTGCGTATAGTAACTATCGGCGACTCCATTACTGAGGGCACCGGTACTTTCAACTCGTACAGAACTCAGCTTGCCTGCGATCTCTATGCGGCAGGCGCAAATGTTGAATTTGTAGGCCCGCGTACCAGTCCCGATCCGCGCGTATCCTCCGATTACTACAATCACGCCGGCTGGGCAGGCTACTTTGTAGGTCCTACATCTACCGCAAACGGACGTTCCGACGGTATTTATCAGCAGCTTTCAAACATCTTCCCCTACGACTCCGAAGGAAAAACGCAGGATATCGCCGACATCGGTCTGATGATGATCGGACACAACAATTACTTTAGAAACATCGCGCTTGTTGACAGCGACGGCAACCAAATTTTTGAAACAGAGTATAAAAATCTTGTTCGTGCTATATTTGAGCGTCAGCCTAACCTCACCCTTTACTGCGCGACCATGATAAACCAGGCAAACGGTCATTCACCTGACTACAACTATCAGGACGGCGGAGTTCAGAATAAACACTACGGCTTTACCTACGATCAGGCACAGAACGCAAACCTTGAGCAGTGGGTAGCCGATTTGGTAGCAGAAGGCTATGACGTTCGTTTCTTCGATCTCTGCACCGCTACCAATCTTTCCGGCGACAAAGGAGACTTTGACGCCGACGACGGAACACATCCGAACGAACAGGGTCAGGCCAAAATGGGTGACGCGTGGTTTGATCGTATCATTGACGACGTTTTGGATCGCAACAGCGCAGCTCCCGCCGAAAAGGACGAAGTCAAAGTTGAGACAATGACGCTTTCTAAAACGGAGCTTACTCTCTATAAAGACTTTAGTACGACCCTTACTTATTCTGTCAATCCTACCAATGCCGACTTCCCGTCTGTCATCTGGACTTCCAGCAACAACAGCGTTGCAACGGTAGACTCATTCGGTACTGTTAAAGGCATATCAAACGGAATTGCAAAGATCACTGCGACGAGCCTTTCGGGCAAAATGAGTGTTAGCTGCACTGTCACAGTGGTTGACGATCCGTCAACCACTGAAATGCCCACCAATGTATTCAGTTCCACGTTTGCCACATCAGATAAAGACCTGTTCACCGAATCAAGCAACACCAATTTCTTTAAAGGCGATATTTACATGGACGGCAACGCCTGCTACCTTGAGTCAGCAAAGAAATTCCTGTTGGGTAACAACTGGTCGGCATCGTTTACCGCGCAGAGCACCATCAACTTTGCAAACAATTGGGAAAAATACTTTATCACAATGACAATAGACGATTTGGAACTGAAGATCATTGATTGCAGCAAAAAGTATGAACTGAGATATAACGGCGAGCTTATTGCAACCGCCACTGCAAACTATGATACTGACAAATGCAGATACACTCTTCGCTACAACAACGGTAATGTTAAGGTTATTAAAGAAAATCTGACTCTAAACATTAAAACCATTATTCTCGAGGCTGAAGTTGAGAACAGGTCATATTACGCACCGTTTAAACTTTACAACTATGAGCTCTGGAGAGCCTGCCTGATGACCGGCTGTTCAATGAACACAATTAAATAATCAGAAAATACAAACACATAAGATCCCGATTCGTCAGCACGAATCGGGATCTTATATTTTTTGGCTACTGCTACCGATTATGTAACAGTATTAAATTCACTGCCAAGCCCAAAGCTTACCGTCAAAGCTCTGTCGACCATGGTCATAGAGCCGCTGTCAAGCCTACCCATTCGTTCCTTCAGCCGCTGTTTGTCAATCGTTCTGATCTGCTCGAGCAAAACGATTGAGTCCTTTGCAAGACCTGATTCGTCGGCATCGACACGAATATGCGTAGGCAGTTTGGTCTTGTCGCGCTGACTGGTGATTGCGGCAGCAATAACTGTTGGACTGTATTTATTGCCTACGTCATTCTGAACTATTAAAACCGGTCTGACTCCTCCCTGTTCGGAACCGACGACCGGGCTTAGATCGGCATAATAAATATCGCCGCGTCTGATTGACATATATGATTCACTCTCCAAAAATGATCTGCTATCACTATTTTTGCCCTGTTAAGTAAAACTTAAACATTCCCGATAACATATTATTTTGTGAGAGTAAGATATGATAAAAAACAAACCTTTTGTAAAATCGTTAAAAACATTAAAAAGCCGGCTTTTCGCCGACTTTTTATAAGATTTTGAATAATTATTTTACTTTTTGATTGCTTAAATTTATTTTTAGACCCGCATCAGTAAAATCAATTTGATCGATAAAACCGTTGCTGTTAACAGAGACGGTAAAATCACCGTAATTGCATTTTCCGTCAACAAATTCGGTTTCGCCGGCGGCCTCAATGGTTTTCAGCACATCCGAAAGCTTACTGACCGCCGATGCATCGTATATCCCAGTGCAATCAAGTCCGCCGAATGTCATGCGCGTCTCACCTGCGCTTACCTTTATTTCAAGACCGGACATCAATTTCGGCGACGTAACCGTAAATTTAAAATCGTTTGCATCGGTAAGATCAAGGGTCGCAGAATAATTCATTGAACCATATACTATATCAGTATCCGCGGTGAAGCCAGCCGTGATTGGCCGGCACTTAGAGTTGCCCGTTCCTCCTGTACCACAACCGCAAAGCAACACAGTAATAAAGCATATAATAACCGATAATGAGCGAAGTTTCAATCAGTTCACCCTATTCCTTTTTTCATAATCAAGAAAAACATCGCAAAGACATCCTATCATATCGGTAGGTGTCATTGCACGCTCGGAAAAACGCTTTGCCGCTATATCTCCGGCGACACCGTGGATATGCACTGCGACAAACGCAGAAGTTGCCGCGTCAAAACCCTGTGCAATAAAAGCAGCTATCATTCCGGCAAGCATATCGCCGCTGCCGGCGGTTGCCATGCCCGAATTGCCGCTCATATTAACATAAACCATACCGTCCGGTGCAAATATCATGGTATGCGGGCCTTTAAGCACGAGAATAACACCGTACTCAGAGGAAAATGAACGTCCGACCGAAATCGGATCGGCTGCGATCTCAGCACAGGCCATGCCGCACAAACGTGACATTTCACCCATATGAGGTGTCAAAACCGTGGGGACCTTTCGCTTCCGTAATATATTTATATTCGCTGCAATGCAATTTATACCGTCGGCGTCAATAACAAAAGGGACATTGCTCATTGATACCATTAAATCGACGAGCGCACGAGTATCCGCATCGCATCCCATTCCGCAGCCAATGAGCGTGCAGTCGGATTTTTCGGTGTAGGACAGTAGTTCGCTTTCGCAAAGTTTTGAAAGCCTTCCGCTTTGCGTTTCCTCCATAGGATGAAAAACCGCCTCCGATAAACCTGACGCAACGATCGGGTAAACGCTGCGCGGAGTACACACCGACACCAGTCCGGCACCACATCTGATCGCTGCCGATGCCGCAATTTTTGCCGCCCCTGCCATTCCGTACGAACCGCACACAAGCAATGCTCTGCCGAAATCGTATTTGTTGCACACAGCGGGACGCGCGGCGCCTATCAGGCATGACACGTCCTCATCTTCCACCGCGTACATATTACATTCGGGGAAAGCAGCGTCGGGAACGCCGATATCGGCAACAACCGTTTCACCGCAATATTCTGCCGACGGATAGACAACATGGCACTTTTTCATAGCAATGAACGAAATTGTCAGGGTAGCTTTGACGCATTTTTCGGCGGCGCGCCCGCTGTCACATTCGACACCGCTCGGCAGATCGAGAGCGACTGTTTTGCGGTAAGCCGACGCAATGCATTCGGTAAGCGGTGTCAAATGGCTGTCGATTTCCCCGTGAAATCCCGTGCCGTAAATGGCATCAACGACCAAATCGGCGCGTTTAATCAA
>USQH01000051.1 GCA_900556765.1 uncultured Oscillospiraceae bacterium | reverse complement strand
GGCCTCTTCGCCGCCTGCGCCGCCGCGTATCTCGATAATGACGTTTTTGTCGTCATTCGGGTCTCTCGGCAGCAACAGTATCTTTATTTCCTCGCTTATACGATCTATACGCGACTTTGCGTCAATAAGCTGCTCCTCTACCATTTCCTTAAAGTCGCGGTCAAGTCCTCCCTCGTCAAGCAGTGCTTTTGCTTCGTCACAATCGGCCTTTGCCGCCTCGTACTCGTGAAGCTTATCAACTATCGGTGTAAGCTGCTTATGCTCGCGCATAAGGCGCTTATACTGCTCCTGATCCGAAATGACCGACGGATCGCTCAGTCGCTCGGAAACATCGTTATATTTTTTTTCAACTTCTTTCAGCTTGTCAAACACGGGTCAAGCTCCTTTTACTCTTCGTTTCTTATTACTTTTTTAATATTTTTCTCACACTTTTGACGGGTCAGCATGACCTCATGTCCGCAGCCGACGCACCGTATTTTAAAATCGGCACCGACACGCAGCACGGAAAACTGCTTTGCACCGCAGGGGTGCGTTTTTTTCATCTCGATAACGTCGCCGACGCGAATATCCACGCATACTCATCTCCAGTCATAATATTTACATTATCCTATTAAAATATAATACCTTTTTTGGAAGCAAAATTCAACCCCACAAGCAAAAAACCGATGGCTGTAAAGTCATCGGTTTCGGTCGAATTTTAGGCTATTGTGGATTTTTTCTTTGCAGGAAGGGTCAGCCGCATCTGTTTGCGTGTCTCGTCGCGTTCAAACAGCGGCTGTTCTCCGTCGACAGTTTCGGCAGTGACAGTCACCTTTGTAATAGCGGCATCACTCGGCAGATCGAACATCACTTTCGTCAGTATTCCCTCAAAAATTGAGCGCAATCCGCGTGCTCCCGTCTTGCGTTCGATGGTCTTTTCGGCGATCTTTTCAAGTGCGTCGGGAGTAAACTCAAGCTGTGCACCATCCATCTCAAAGAGTGCCTGATACTGCTTAAGTACCGAGTTTTTCGGTTCGGTCATGATTTTTATCATGGCGTCTTTGTCAAGCTGTTCGAGCGCGGTAACTACCGGCAAACGTCCGACCAGCTCCGGTATCAATCCGAATTTGACCAAATCCTGATGTGTGACAGACTTTATAAGCTCGTCCGACGTAAACTGTTCCTTTTCCTTTATCTTTGAGCCAAAGCCCATACCTGAACCGCCCATGCGTTTTTCGATAATCTTTTCGATCCCGTCGAATGCACCGGCACATATGAACAGTATATTCTGTGTATTTATCTGGATAAACTCCTGCTGCGGATGCTTTCTGCCTCCCTGAGGAGGTACGTTGGATACAGTTCCTTCAAGTATTTTGAGCAAAGCCTGCTGTACGCCTTCACCGCTTACATCGCGGGTGATAGACGGATTTTCGGATTTACGTGCGATCTTATCAATCTCGTCAATATAAATTATGCCGCGTTCGGCGCGTTCGATATCGTAATCGGCGGCCTGTATCAGGCGCAGAAGGATATTTTCCACATCCTCACCGACGTAGCCCGCCTCGGTAAGAGTGGTAGCGTCGGTAATGGCAAACGGCACATCAAGAGTGCGGGCAAGTGTCTGCGCGAGCAGCGTCTTGCCTACACCTGTGGGACCGAGCAGCATTATATTGCTTTTGCTCAGCTCGACGTCGGAATCGGGCGCGCCGAAACAGGTGCGCTTATAATGATTGTAGACGGCGACCGACAGTGCGACCTTTGCCGCATCTTGCCCGATAACGTACTCGTCAAGCTGTTCCTTAATTTCCTTTGGAGTAGGCAGCGTAAACGACGAGTCCTTGGCGCTTTTTGCACTGCGCTTTGTATCGACTCCGTTTACGATCTCGTAGCAGGTCTCGATGCACTCGTCGCAGATATATATGCCGTCGCCGGCGACAAGCTGGCGAACGTCCTCTGCGGATTTACCGCAAAAGGAGCAGCATATTCTCTTTTCGTTGTTTTCCATAATTACCTCTTTGTAATAACCTTGTCAATAAGTCCGTATTCTGCGGCATCGGCGGCAGTCATAAAGTTGTCACGCTCGGTGTCGCGCTGAATTATATCAAGCGGCTTGCCGGTATTCTCGGCAAGAATATTGTTCAGCCGCTCACGAATGAATTTTATGTGGTCGGCATGGATAATGATATCGGTTGCCTGACCCTTTGCCTGACCGAGCGGTTGGTGAATCATGATCTCGGCATTAGGCAAAGCAAAGCGCTTGCCCTTTGCACCGCTTGACAACAAAAATGCGCCCATGCTGGCAGCCATACCCATGCATATGGTGGAAACATCGCATTTAATATACTGCATGGTATCGTAAATCGCCAGTCCGGCTGAAACTGAACCGCCGGGACTGTTGATATAAAGGCTGATATCCTTTTGCGAGTCCTGTCCCTCGAGGTAAAGCAACTGTGCGATGACCAGGCTCGCCGTGGTATCGTTAACTTCGTCAGAGAGAACGATTATGCGGTCATTAAGCAGTCGGGAAAAAATGTCGTACGAGCGTTCGCCGCGTCCGGTCTGCTCAACTACATAAGGCACTAAGCTCATTAAAAAAACTCCTTTTCGGTTAAAGTGAAACGCCGCCAATATATTCAATTGACGGCGCTTTAAAATTATTGATTCATATTAAAATATAGACGCTTTTACGCCAATATATACAAACAGAGACTACTTATTCCTCGACCTTTGTCTCAGCCTTTTTAGAAGTTGTTTTCTTGGCTGCGGTCTTTTTTGCTGCCGGCTTTTTCTCGGCGGTCGCGTCGTCAGCCTTAGCCGTTGTCTTCTTTGCAGCTGTCTTTTTGGCAGCCGGTTTCTTTTCGGCTGTTTCACCGTCAGCCTTCTTCGCAGCAGTCTTTTTAGCAGCAGGCTTCTTTGCAGCCGGCTTTTCGGACGGAGCGTCAACTTCGGTTATAACAGCGTTGGCACGAACAAAGTCGATAGCCTTCTGAACGACGATATCCTTGTTGATCTCCTTTTCGGGAACAGCCTTTTTAATCTGCTCGACATCCATCTGATACTGCTCGGCATAACGTGCATATTCGGCATCGGTATCAGCCTGTTCAGCCTTAATATTCTCAAGCTCGGCAATCTTTTCAAGTGCAAGACGAACCTTTACCTGACGGAGAGACTGCTCCTTAAAGGTATCGCGGAATGTATCAAGATCAGCGCCCGAATATTTAAGATATGTTTCAAGATCCATGCCCTGCATCTGGAGACGGTAAGCAAAATCGCGTACATTCTCGTCAACGCGGTGTTCGACCATTTCGTCGGGGATCTCAGCTTCAAAGCCTTCGAGCATACCGTCGATAAGCTGATTTTCAACGTAATCTTCGGCTGCACGATCCTTATACTCGGCTGCCTTTTTCTTCAAATCAGCCTTGTACTCGTCAAGAGTATCAAACTCGCTGACATCCTTTACAAACTCATCGTCGATCTCCGGCAGTTCGGTGACCTTAATTTCATGAAGCTTGATCTTGAAAACAGCGTCCTTGCCTGCACAATCGGCGCTGTGATAATCCTCGGGGAATTTAACGGTAACGTCAAACTCGTCGCCGGTATTTTTACCGACCATCTGCTCCTCAAAGCCGGGGATAAACTGACCTGAACCGAGTTTGAGCGAATAGCCCTCTGCCTTGCCGCCGTCAAACGCCTTGCCGTCGATGAAGCCCTCGAAATCGAAAACTACGGTATCATCCATTGCGGAGGCTCTGTTCTCAACGGTAATCATGCGCGCATTGCGCTCGGCAATTGACTTGATCTGATTATCAATTTCCTCATCGGTAACGACCGTCTTTACCTTTTCGGCTTTCAGTCCCTTATAATCCTTAACTGTTACTTCCGGCTTAACGGTGATCTTGATTTTAAAATCAACGCCGGTCTTGTCCATAGAAACAAGGTCAAAGTCGATCTTATCGCTTACGATCTCGAGGCCTGACTCGTCAAGAGCCGCCTGAACAGCGTCGGGATAAACTATTTCAAGCGCGTCCTCATAAAAGACCTCTGCGCCGTAGAACTTCTCAATGATTGAGCGGGGTGCTTTACCCTTTCTGAAGCCGGCGATCTGAATATTTTTGCCTACCTTTTTATAAGCCTTAGCACAGGCGTCTGCAAAGGTCTGCTCATCGACAGTAATCTCCAGTTCATAACGGTTGGTGTCGACCTTGTTTGTTGCTTTTAACATATTTGTTAATCCTCCTAATACATACATACAGGTTATTATAACATAGGCTTTGCGATATTTCCATATTTTTTTATCTAAAATTCGTCATGATATGCCCATACGATTTGTGAAAAAAGCGCTATCGGACGAGTAACGGCGTAAAACCGAGATAATCGCAGGAAACGAGGTGAAAGGCAATGCCCTTATAATCGCCGCAAAACGCCGTATGCGCAGACGAGCCGTGTATGTGACCGTAATAGACTCGTTTGACTCCGTGTGAAAGCAGCACGTCGAGCAGCTCTGTACAAACGCTCTTTTGCGAGACGACCGGATAATGCAGAAAAACGATAGGTTCGCCGCCGAGTTTTTCCGCCGCCGAGAGGGTCATTTCCAGTCGCAAAGCCTCGCGCTTTATCAGTTTGGAATCGGTTCCGCTCTCGTCTATCGACCAGCCGCGCGTGCCGCAAACAGCGTATTCACCTACACGAATTGCGTTATTATTCAGTATCGTTATAGAATCAAAGCCGTTTTCCGACAAAAAGGCGTTCATCTTTTTCATCGAGTTCCACCAAAGGTCGTGATTGCCCTTAAGTATTATTTTTCTGCCGGGCAGTGAATGAATAAAGGCAAAATCGGGAGCAGCGGTATCCAGCTTCATTTCCCAAGAAACGTCACCGGGAATGACAACGGTATCATCATCGGAGACCACCGCACGCCAGTTTTTATCAATTCTCTCGACATAGTTTTGCCAGCCCTTGAAAATGTCCATCGGCTTGTCGGAATTGAGCGACAGATGCAGATCCGAGATTGCAAAGATCGCCACACGGTCACCTCCCCTTGCACTGTCTGACAGATGACGTTAAATTTATATACCGAGACAGCCGAAAACCGTGGCCGCCATTTCGGAGCTGTCACACACATCGGAGAAACGGACTGCACGCTTGTCCAGTCCCTGAAGCGGGCGCGGAACAGCCGTGCCTGTCACGGAAGAAAGGACGTTCATAGCCTCGATACCGCCGGGATTTTTGACAGTGCTGTCAACGGCGTCGAGCACATCCGCAGCAAACTTATAGGGAGATGCGGTCGAGACAATTACTGTTTCGGTAGTGTCACCGGTCGCGGCGACATAGTCATTATACACCTTTACGGCAACGCCGGTGTGAGTGTCAATAAGATAGCCATACCGCTTATATGTGTCAAGAATAGCCGCTTTGGTTTCGCCGTCGGTCGCATAACCTCCGACAAAATCATTTTTAAGGCAAGCCTTTATTTCGTCGCTGACCTCGTATTTACCCTCTGATGAAAGTCGTTTCATATACTCGGAAATAAGTGCGCTGTCACAGCCGCTCATATCATAGATAAGGCGCTCCAGATTGGACGAAATAAGAATATCCATTGACGGTGAAATGGTGGTGTAAAAGCTGCGGTTGCGGTCGTAAACACCTGTGGATATGAAATCGGTAAGCACCTTGTTTGAGTTGGACGCACAGATCAGCTTTTTGATCGGCACACCCATCTTTTTGGCGTAATAGGCGGCAAGTATATTGCCGAAGTTGCCTGTCGGCACAACTACGTTGATACCGTCGGTCTCCCCTTTTTCGGCAATAACGTCGCAGTAGGCGGAAATATAGTACACGATCTGCGGCAGCAGACGTCCCCAGTTGATGGAATTGGCGCTGCTGAATGCCATGCCGTTTTCATTGAGCTTTGCGGCGATTGCAGGATCGGTAAAAATGCGCTTAACACCCGTCTGTGCGTCGTCAAAATTGCCTCTGATGGCGCTGACGTAGACGTTGTTTCCCTCCTGCGTCATCATTTGCAGTTTCTGTGCGTTTGAAACGCCGTCAACCGGATAAAAAACAATTATTTTTGTATTCGGCACGTCCTTAAAGCCCTCAAGAGCCGCTTTTCCGGTATCTCCGGAGGTGGCAACAAGGATAACCGTCGTCTGACCGTCGGCTACTTTTTTTGACGAAGCGGTCAGCAGATACGGCAATATCTGCAAAGCCATGTCCTTGAAAGCGCAGGTCGGGCCGTGCCACAGCTCCAGCACAGACGCGTTATCGTTTAGGCGGTGCAGCGGAGCGGGCATATCGTTATCGAATGTACCCGAATAAGCGCCGGACGCACACGCTCTTATCTCCTCCTCGTCAAAGTCGGTGAGGAAAAGGCGCAGTACCTCCACCGCGCGATCAATATACTTCATTTTGGAAAGACGAACAAAAAATTCATTGTCCAGGTGTGGCAGATTTTCAGGGACAAAAAGACCGCCGTCCTTCGATATTCCGTCATTGATAGCACGAGCCGCCGAGACGGAAAGCTGACTGTTTCTGGTACTGTTGTAAAGCATAATTTTACTCTCCTAAAACCCTGAGGGCGTTATTAAACATTATTTTGTTAACCACCGTCTCGCTAAGAGAACGGGACAGCAGATATTCGGCAAGCAGTGACACTTTTTCGACCGAGTCGAGCGACGGGTCGATGTCTGCGCCGTCAAAATCACTGCCGATAGCGACAGTATCCTCTCCGCCGAGAGACAGCATGGTGTAAATATGCCGCCACGCGCAGTCGAACGGATCGTCGCCGAGAAAGTCAGTGTAAAAATTCAGTCCGACTATACCGCCGGTACGAACGATTGCACGAAACTGATCATCGGTCAGATTGCGCGGATGATCAGTCACCGAGCGCAAATTTGAATGGGTCGCGACAATGGGCGACACGCCCATATCACACAGTTCCCAAAAGCCGTGGTCGTTTAAATGAGACACATCGACCAAGATGCCGCAGCGTTCCATTTCGCGAACCACACGGCGTCCGAGCAAGGTGATTCCGCCGTCGCCGCCTTTCACGCCGCAGGCAAGCTCGTTTTCGCCGTTCCATGTCAATGACATGATACGTACGCCGTCGGCGGCAAGTAATGCGACATTATCGGCATTTCCTGCAAGCGCGGCACCGCTCTCAACAGACAGCACGGCTGTCTGTTTTTTACGGCAAACCGTTTTTTCGATGTCATCTGCATTCCTGCAAAAAACGATTCGGCCGGAGTTTTGACGTATCTGCTCATAAAAGCAGTCGCGCAGTTTTTTATAATAAGCCGCGGCGTTTTTTCCGCGGTACTTATCGGGTATGAACATAGCAAATACCTGACAGCGGCGGTCGTAAACGCCGCCCTTCACAATATTTACGGCGAGATCACCGTCATAAAGCGGCGTACCGTTTTCTGCGCACTTGCTGATGGTATCGCAGTGAAGATCAAATAAATCCATGGAAAGCACTCCCGTCAAAGGCATTTTCAAAGTGCCGTACCGAGACGCTCTCCCCTGTTGATATTTCAACTATGTCAAAGCGCGGCTGCAGGTCGGCAATTTTCCGCTCGGTAAGAAAAATCAGTGCGGTTTTGATTATCCTGCGCTGCTTTGACGGCGTGACAGCCTCTCTGCCTGTGGCAAAGGCGTTGCTGCCGCGCGTTTTGACCTCGACAAACACGATGTAACGGTCGTATCTGCATATTATATCTATCTCCCCGCAACGCGCCGAATAATTGCGCGCGAGGATCTGATATCCTTTTTTCTCCAGATATTCGGCAGCGACGGTCTCGCCGAAGCTGCCTTGTGTGCCCAAATTCATCTGCGTTCACCCAAAATATTTTTGAGAAAACTCATTCTGTGTATTTCACATGGGCCGTATTGCAATATGGCATCGGTGTGTTGCTTGGTGCCGTAGCCCTTATGCTTCGCAAAGCCGTACTGCGGATATTTTTCATCCAGTTCACAGATATATCGGTCACGCGACACCTTTGCCAATATAGACGCGGCGGCTACCGAACAGCTCTTTGAATCGCCTTTGACAAGGGTCGTGCAGTCAATATCGAGCGGCGGAACACGGTTACCGTCGACTATGGCAAAGTCGGCGCGCATATTCAGTCCGTCAACAGCTCTCTTCATGGCAAGATATGTAGCCTGCAATATATTAAACTGCTCAATCTCCTCAACCGACGCGCTCGCAACACAGTATGCTGTTGCAGTCGCCGTTATGACATCAAAAAGCTGTTCGCGTTTTTTCTCACTGAGCTTTTTGGAATCATTCAGCCCTGAAATAACCGGGCAGTTGTTTGGCAAAATTACGGCAGCGGCAAAAACAGGGCCCGCGAGAGGGCCTCTGCCCGCCTCGTCCACGCCGCAGACTGCCGAATAGCCGTCCTCTCGTGCCTTTATCTCGTATGTGTAGTCGGGTACACTCTTTGTTACAGCCATTTGAACTCCGAAATCGGCGCTATGCGGCAAACAGCATGGCCGAGAATGTACCGCACATCAACATCACCGTTATTGCCTATCGCTTTTGAGCGGCTGTCAAGCGAATCAAGGCGGTTGTCACCGAGTACAAAGACGCATCCGTCGGCAACGACATGCGGAAACTCGACGCCGTTTGACTTTGCGTAGGTCTTTGCATAATCCTTTACATAAGTGTCGGCCAGCTCGACACCGTCAACGGTAACAAGGCCGCTGTCACCAATGTTCACCACCTGACCCTCGGTGGCAACGACGCGCTTTATAATACGCTCGTCGTCGGTATTTTCATCTTCTTTGATATTGGTAATATTACGGGAGATAACAACGATATCTCCGACCTTAGGCGTATAGTTAAGCTGATAAATTATTACACGATCTCCCTCGTACAGCGTGTTATTCATAGACGGTCCTTTAATGCCGACCACCTTTATAACAAATGTGAACAGCAGCACGACCACGACCACCGACGCGACGATCGAATCAAGCCACTCGAGCAAGCCCGATATGCATGACTTTTCAGCGCAGCCCTTATTTGGTTTTTCAGCCATTTTAATTACCTCGCAGTAATGTTTTCGTTACGGAAGTTCAAGTGTTATCCTGCCGAATTTGGCGGCGCGGAATTCATCAAGCAGCATTATTGCCGCACGCTCTGTGTCTATCTCACCGCCGCCGGCAAGCATTCCGCGGCGGCGACCTATCTCGGTCAGTATACCGTACGCGTCCAGCCCGTCGGTATCGCCGAGCTTATATCGCGAACGAATGAGGTCGCCGTAAAGCGGCATCAGCGTTTCGATAAGTCGAACGGCGAGCGCCTCCGTATCTAATATATTATCTCTTATCGCGCCGGTAAATGCAAGTCTTTCTCCCACAATTTTGTCATCAAATTTCGGCCACAGCACACCTGGCATATCGAGTAGCGAGAGCCCGATGCCGGTTGATACCCATTGCTTGGTGAGTGTGACTCCCGGACGGTTTTCCACTTTCGCGTGCTTGCCGCCGGCGAGTCGGTTGATGAGAG
>USQH01000050.1 GCA_900556765.1 uncultured Oscillospiraceae bacterium | reverse complement strand
TTGAGAACGAAAAGCAAGATGCATGCCGTCTTTTTGCGGCGCGCTTACCAACGGCGAATAGCCGACAGGCAGCTTATTTGCGCCCAAATCCGGTTTTGCATCCGATTTCGCAACAGTTTTATCCGAGGATATAACGGCATCAAATAGGTTGACCGACTGTTTCTGAGCACTCGCGCCGAGCGTATTGTTTATACTGATCTGCTCGCCTGAAGTCTTTTTTGCAACAGGTGTATCCAGCTTTAGTTCAGGGCGAGTATCGCCGTGAGAAAGAGCTGTTTTAATACCGTAATAGACTACATTAACTACATTAAACACTTCGCGCTCGTTTACAAAGCGAGCTTCGGTCTTTGATGGGCTGACATTGATATCCACCTGATTGAACGGAACGGTCAGATTGAGTACGCAGGTAGGAAATTTGCCGACCATGATCGAGCCTTTGCACGCCTGTTCCAGCGCCGCGATCAGATTTTTTGATTTTACACAGCGTCCGTTTATGAAAAAGTGCTGCATATTTCGGTTTGCACGCGCAGAAACAGGCGAACCTACAAATCCACGTATACTCATTGACTCGTTCGAGTAATCGACTGCGATAAGAGAATTTGCAAACTCTCTGCCGAAAACGGCATAAACGGTATCACGCAGTTCTCCGTTACCCTGAGTGGATAGAGTCACCTTGCCGTCGCGGATAAAGCGCAGTGAAATCTCGGGGTGCGATAACGCTATTCTGTCCAGAACGCCGGCAACGGCGTTAGCCTCCCCGACGTCTTTTTTGAGAAATTTCATTCGTGCAGGGGTGTTATAAAACAGATCGCGCACGATTATTGTAGTACCGACAGGACATCCGGCGTCATCAAACGACACCTCTTCTCCGCCGTGAATACGATACAGCACGCCGACGCCGTTTTCACAGCAGGTCATCATTTCCACACGAGCGACTGCGGCAACAGAGGCAAGCGCCTCTCCGCGAAAGCCCAGGGTGCCTATTTTTTCAAGGTCGGTCTCGCTCGCAACCTTGCTTGTTGCGTGGCGCAAAAACGCCGTCGGAACATCATCGCGTGCGATTCCGCAGCCGTTATCGGTAACACGCATATAGGTCACTCCGCCGTTTTGAATTTCAACGGTTATCTGAGTTGCACCGGCGTCAATCGAATTTTCAACCAGCTCCTTTATTACAGAAGCAGGCCGCTCGACCACCTCGCCTGCGGCGATAAGCTCGGCTACATGCTTGTCCAATACCTGAATATGCGGCATTTTTGCTGACCTCCTTTTACAGTCTTATATATAGTTCGGTATAGTTCATATATTTTTCGCTCTGTTTATCAACTCGTACAGCTTTTGCATAGCCTCGATCGGCGTCAGGACATTTACATCGATTGCTTTCATCTCGTTTACAAGCTCGTCCGACGCAGCCGACGCAAAACCGATCTGATCGCTGTCATCATGCTTTTCAACATAACGGATATGCGTCTCGCCGCCGTTTTGCTCCAACTCAGCAAGTATATGCTTTGCATTTTTTATAACCGCATCGGGAACGCCTGCCAGCTTCGCTACCTCTATACCGTAGCTGCCGTCGGCGCAGCCGCGAACGATCTTTCTCAGGAACGTGATATCGTCGCCGCGCTTTTTGACCGAGGTATTATAGTTTTTAACGCCGCTGAGAGTGTTTTCCATCTCGGTCAGCTCGTGATAATGGGTAGCAAAGAGGGTCTTTGCTCCGATTTTTTTGCGGTTGCAAACGTATTCAAGCACAGCCTGCGCTATCGACATACCGTCAAAGGTGGATGTACCTCGTCCGATCTCATCGAAGATAATAAGGCTGTCCTTTGTCGCGTTGGACAAAATGTGCGCGACCTCGCTCATCTCCACCATAAAAGTCGACTGACCTGCCGACAGGTCATCAGATGCGCCGACGCGTGTAAAAATGGCGTCGCAAATTGAAATATCGGCGCTTCTCGCAGGAACAAATGCGCCGATCTGCGCCATGAGGGTGATAACGGCGACCTGACGCATATAGGTCGATTTACCTGCCATGTTCGGTCCCGTTATGATAGCGCAGAGATTTTCGCCGCTGTCAAGCAGAGTGTCGTTTGGAACGAAAGGCGTTTTTTGCACCGTCTCGACCACCGGATGACGGCCATCCGTAATGTTTATAACACCGTTGGTGTTTATATTCGGCCGCACATAGTTATTGTCGGCGGCAATTTTTGCAAAGGAATAAAGAACGTCAAGCCTCGCAATTGCGCTTGCCGTACGCTGAATACGGTCAAGTTGTGCCGCCACAGCCGCACGAACGGCGTCGAACAGCTCGCTTTCAAGGCGTACCAACCGCTCCTGCGCTCCGAGCACGCGGCTCTCCTGCTTTTTGAGCGAATCGGTAATATAGCGCTCTGCGTTAACTGTGGTCTGTTTGCGTATGTAATCCTCGGGCACAAGATCCTTGTAGCTGTTAGTGACCTCGATATAATATCCGAACACCTTATTATACTTGATACGCAGGTTTTTAATGCCGGTACGTTCGCGTTCCTCCGCTTCGATACGGGCAATGAAGCCGTGACCGTCGCTCTTATCGGAGCGCAGAGTGTCGACCTCCTCGTTATAGCCGGGGCGTATGACATCGCCGTCCTTCAGCATCATCGGCGGATCGTCGACAATTGCGGTGTCGATAAGCTCGCACACATCGGTCAGCTCGTCAATGTCGTTATAAATGTTGCAAAGTATTTGACTTTTACATGGAGAAAGCAGTTGTCTTATCGCAGGCAAGCGCGCAATTGTGCAGGAAAGCGACTTTATCTCACGCGGATTTGCCGTGCCGTGCAGTACGCGGGTCATCAGGCGCTCGAGGTCATATATTCCGCTGAGCGCCGCTCCGATCTCGCCGCGAAGAACCGAGTCGGAATAAAGCTCCTCAACGCCGTTTTGACGCGAGGTTATCTGCGCCGGGTTTATAAGCGGCTGTTCGATATAGCTTCGGATAAGGCGCTTGCCCATGGCGGTCTCGGTCCTGTCCAACACATGGAGCAATGAACCGCGCTGCTCGCGCCCGCGCATAGTCTCGACCAGCTCCAGATTACGTCGCGTGGCAATGTCCAGCCGCATATACTGCGCGTCGGAATACACATTAACGCTGTTTATACCGCCGAGTCCGGTACGCTGTGTGGCGTAAAGATACTCCAGAGCCGCACCGAGCGCGCGCAAAGCGGAGTCGCCCGGTATCGAAAGATCGCCGACTCCGCGGTTGAAGTGATCCTCCACGCGGCATTTGGCGTTGTATGCATCGAAAATGCGGTCATCGGCGTGTTCACAGCGACAACCGAGCTTTTGCACAATGTAATCGGTGATATCCGACGGCACTTCGCCGCCGGTAAGCACCTCGCTCGGGCGGAAACGCCCGAGCTGACTGTTTATTCGTTCACTCAGCTTTTTGGGCGTATCGTCGATCTCGGTCAAATTCAGTTCGCCCGTTGACGAGTCGACAAAGCAGAGTCCCGACTTGTTATCACCGACAAACAGCGCCGCAAGATAGGTGTTGCGCCCCTCCTCAAGCATGCTGTCCTCGATGACGGTGCCGGGTGTGATTATTCGGGTGATTTCGCGGCGGACAAGTCCCTTTGCCTGTGCCGGATCCTCGGTCTGTTCGCAAATGGCTATTTTGTATCCCTTTTCGACCATGCGCGCAATATAGGCATCGCAGGAATGGTACGGTACACCGCACATCGGCGCGCGTTCCTCCTGGCCGCAGTCACGCCCTGTAAGCGCAAGTTCCAGCTCCTTTGACGCGATCTTGGCGTCGTCGAAAAACATTTCATAAAAATCGCCCAAACGAAAGAAAAGAATGCAGTCCTTGTACTGATTTTTAATTTCAAAATACTGCTTCATCATTGGGGACAACTCAGCCATTTATACCTCACCCGTTGTTACATTTTTAGTCGTCTGTATTTTTAAATATTAAGCCGGCGGAATTTTACCGTCAGTGGCAGCCGCCGCAGGTCGAACAGCTACCTGAGCAGGAATGCTCCTCAGGCTCGCAAGTGTCGGGATCCTCGCCGTTGCAGCACAGCTCCAGAATTGAGTACACCTTGTTTACAAGGCCGCTGTAAAGCTGATTTGCGTTGTTATATGTCTGCATTTTCTCGTTTGCAATGATATCGGCGTAGCATTTACGAAGCTGAACATTCAGCTCCTGAAGCTTTGCTTCGTCCTTTTCTTCTTTCTGAGTCTGCTCGCTGATCCGCATTTTTATAAGGTTAAATTCCTTGATGGCGTTTTGCAGTCCTTCGTCGCTGTCTGCGGCGTTTTTTGCGGCAATATATGTCTTAAAGGATTCGTCCGCCTGAATTTCCTTTCCGAGTTCTCTTACCTTTTTGATAATGTTTTCCATTGTTTAATCCTCCAAATTTATAATTTTTCCTTCTAAAATCCAGTTGAGGGCGCGCGTGACCTCGACCGTCGCAAAATGGCCGACATCGCTTGCCTTTCCCTCAAAGCTGATGCCGACATTTCCGCCCGTTCGGGCAAAGATCATGCCGTCATCGTGATATTCCTCACACAGTACGCGCAGGCGCTTACCGACAAGCTCGGCGTTGCGTTCTGCGGCAATATTCTCCTGTGTTTTAAGCAGTTGGGACATCCATTTTGCCTTTTCCTCATGTGGGATCGGATCGGGCATTTGAGCCGCAGGCGTGCCGCCTCGCGGCGAATAAATAAAGGTGAACAGTGAGGTGAATCGCACCTGCTCGACAAGCGATAAGGTATCGCAAAACTCCTCGTATGTCTCGCCCGGGAAGCCGACGATAACATCGGCAGTCAGCGAAATGTCCGGCATACGCTCCCTTGCCGCCGAGACGAGCGAAAGGTACTTTTCCCTGTCATAGTGACGGTTCATCTGACGCAGGACGCGATCGTTTCCCGACTGAAAGGGCAAATGCAGATGACGGCACACCTTTTTGCAGTCGCGCATTGCGTCAAGCAGCTCGGTCGTGCAATCCTTTGGATGTGAAGTCATGAAACGTATCTGAAAATCGCCCTCGATATCGTTTATCATGCGCAAAAGCTTTGCAAAATTTACACCGTGCGCTTCGCCCTTGCCGTAGGAATTTACGTTTTGACCGAGCAGGGTGATGTCTTTAAATCCGGCGGCGACCATCTCGCGGGCCTCGTTAACGACATCTTCCGGATCGCGCGAACGCTCTCTGCCGCGAACATACGGCACTATGCAGTATGTGCAAAAATTGTTGCAACCGTACATGATCGGCAGCCAGCCTTTAAAGCTTCCGTCGCGTCGAATCGGCAATCCCTCGGTGATCGTGTCCTCGCCGCCCAACTCAAACACGCGCGTTTCGGTCGTGAGAAAGCGGTAAACGAATTCCGGCAGACGGTGAATGACCTTTGTTCCGAAAAGTATGTCTACGAACGGATAGCTGTCCTTTATCTTGTCGGCGACCGATTGCTGCTGCGTCATGCAGCCGCACAGAATTATTATGCAACCGTGCTCCGACTTGTGCTTTTTCAATGCGCCGACGTTGCCGAAAACCCGGTTTTCCGCGTGTTCACGCACAGCACAGGTGTTGAAAAGCACCAGATCGGCCTGTTCAACGTCGTCGGTAAAATCAAAGCCGATATCGCGCAGCATACCCTTCATTCGTTCGGAATCACTGACATTTTGCTGACAACCGTAAGTGTGAACAAACGCAAGCGGTGTATGACCGTATTTTGCGGCGATTACGGCTGCCGCCTTTTCGGTAAATTCGCGTCGGAGCGTCAGCTCCTCGGCGGATAATGCTTTTTTCTCACTCAAATAAATGCTCCTAACCTAATCTTTTAAGCAGCGGAACGAACTGATCCGGGCTGTCGATTATCTCGGTAGCACCGTACTGCTCCAGTTCGCTTCTCGGGCGAAATCCCCATGATACGCCGACATCGTAAGCACCGCTGTTTTTCCCCGTCTGAATGTCAACGCAGGAATCACCGATAAACACGCACTGCTCGGGTGTAACGCCGAGCTGCTTCATCGCAATATGTGCAAGCGTCGGATCCGGCTTTTTCGGCATATCGTCAGATGCGCCGAACACTCTGTCAAAGCAATCGGGATACAGTCGCTCAATGATCTTCTTAGCCGCCGGCTCATCCTTATTGGTGACTACGGCGGTCAAATATCCAAGCTGTCGCACAGCGCGCACCATTTCGGGAACACCGCTGTAAGCACGGGTTTTATCCATGCTGTGAACATTATAATACTCGAAAAACTTTGCTTTTATCTCTGCCTCGGTTTTATCGTCCCGATGTTCCTCGGGCAAAGCACGCTCGATCAACTTCGGTATTCCGTTGCCGACAAAATAACGGTACGCATCCACTTCGTGTTCGGGAAATCCGAAAGCACGCAAAGCGTAATTGGTTGCGTCGGCAAGGTCGTCGAGCGTATTTGTCAGGGTGCCGTCCAAATCGAACAGCACCGCTTTGATCTTGTTCATTAAAAATGCCCCTTTTGTATGCTGACATATGCATACATTTTGATTATACCAAATATGAGCGCTCTTTTCAAACATTATAATCGTAAAAATTGCACAAATTACGACAAAAAATTACCGTGCAGTGTATTTTCAACCGCACGGTACAAATACATACAATACTATTCCGCTTCAAACTGCGCTTTTACGGCTTTGTAATCGCCGGTAAGCAGTGCAATCGAGCCGCTGTACACCTTGAGCGGGTTGCTCAGAAATGTTTCTTTGACTGAATTTGCCTGCTCCATATCCGGCACAAGTAGCATCACGGTCAGGATAGGACGGTCGCCGTCCATAACCGAGCATGTAACCTTGACGCCGCAATCGGTCTGTTCTGTTTCGACACGGTTCTCCGCCTCACTGCGCATACGGGCAAGCATTTTTGTTGCTGCCTTTATGCCCTTTTCGCGTATTGTAAAAGGCAGATCCTTGTACAGCTCGTTGATTGCTTCCCTGCCGATATCGGTGATCTTATATTCCTCAAACGGAGCGTCGGTTCTCTCGATATTTCCGTTTTTGTAAAGTCCGTCTATCGCCTGTGCGACCTCAAAGTAATTGGCTATGCCCTCGTACTGTAATAGTTCCATCATCATGTCGCGCGCAATCGGTTTGTCCATTGTCGCAAGAATATAGCAAACCATGAGACGAACGTGCTGGCTGCTGATAAGGCCACCCGGCTCGACCCCTGCGGTAAATGCGTCTGCCATAAAAATCAAAACTCCTTTGAAAAAAATGTTGACATATGAGATAAATGAGATTATAATAATCTTTGTCGCGAGAAACTCGCTGTTGTAGCTCAGTAGGTAGAGCACTTCCTTGGTAAGGAAGAGGTCACCAGTTCGAATCTGGTTAACAGCTCCATACCGACCTCGGTGTCTTAACAGATGCCGAGGTTTTTTATTTGTTTAATTGTCTTTGCTTATCTATGCTAATCTTTTATGCTGATCTTTGCTTATATCTGCCTATCCTTATCGGCTATCAGCCCATCACGACGTGCCTCGTTTTGCTGCCAATGCAGTTTTGCTGTCGCACCGACTTTATTGTTGGATATTATAATAGCTTTATGACAGAAACACTCTCGGCAAGCTTATAAAGCAACAATTCAGAAAGCCGTAATAAGCAATAATCAAAGGCGTCGGTTTTTATCCGACGCCTTTATCTGCTTTATAATCGCGTTTTGTTACAGTCCGCTTATGCGTCGTAACCCTTTGCCTCTATAATGCTGTCGATGGTCGGCTTAATAGCGTTGTACCACTGGTTAGCTACCTTAACATTACCGGTCGCAGACGGATGTACGTGGTCGGTAACCGCCTTATCCCAGTCCTCGACAGTCCAGTCAATGGCTGACGGTGAGAAGTTTACAAAATTGACATTATAACCGTTTGCAGTCTTTTCCTCGCAAAGTTTCTCGATAAACTGTCGCATCCAAGCGATTCGTGTGCCTTCAGTAACATAAGTATGCGCTGTATCGGTGCCTGGCAACGGATTTCCGAGGAAGAGATATACATCGGGGTTGTACTCAAGAATATCTCTGATAAGGTCGCGGTACTGTTTCTCGACCTCTTCGTTAAGCAGGAAGCCTGCAAGGTCGTTAGTACCGATCATAAGTATAATGATATCGGGATCACACGACATGGCTGTGCTGAGCTGGCCCTGAAGTCCGGGGATAGTGTTGCCGCCGTAAGCATACAGACGGCGATAACCCTCGGGGCACAGATCGGTCGGGGAGTCAAACGGACCGACAAAGCAGGTAGTACCCTGATAACCGTTATCTATAAGCTGATCGGCAAGATAATTTCGGTAAGCGTTTGTCTTTCTGTATCCGGCGGTAAGCGAGTCACCGGCGCACATGATCTTTACTTTTCCGGTAGTGTCCACGTCACACGGCGTAGCCGCATGAGTAACCTCGGCAAAATCCTCAACGTTTGCAGTGTCGCTGCCGCATGAGCAAACGGACAACAGCATGAAAACGGCAAGCATGATTGCAATGGCACGTTTCATAATATAAACCTCCCGATAGTCGTAGCGTATATATTCTTTTACTAATTATAATCGTTTTTGGAAAAAAATCAAGAAAAAATGCTAAAAATATTTTACTTACGAATCCAAAAGTCGGTATTTTGCATATTTTTTTGATAAATAGTATTATTTTATTCCTTTTTCCGCAGATACCTCATCCATAGCGCTCTTTATGGTCTTATGTATGGTTTTCGCAAACTTCTCCCAGCCGGAGTCGACGGGATGAACATGATCCTCGGGATTCAAATCGCTGTTAGTAATACCGCTGTTAGCAGGACTCATATCCAGCCATGTGACCTTAAATCCTTCCTTGGTCTTTGCTGCGCACACGCTTTTTACACCGTTGTTAAATGCGACGTGCTTGTCTGTGTAACTTCCCGATGCGAATGATGTCGGAGGCGCAGATGCACAAAAAAGGCGCACATTCGGCTTCGCCTTGGTAATCATGTCAACCAGTTCACTGTACTGCTTTGTCAGTTCCTCGGCTGAGCCGCTGTTCATATCGTTTGTGCCGATCATCATCACTATAATATCGCAGTCAAATGACATAAACGTGTTCATATCATTTTTAATACCGGACATTCTGTATCCGCCTACACCGGCATGACTGCGGTATCCGGCATGCATAAAGGCAGGTTCGATCTGCCACGGGCCGACAAAGCTGAATTTGTAACCGTCATCGAGCAGCATATCGCAAAGATAGCTTCTGTATCCGCTGCTGCCGGATGTTCCCTGAGTAAGTGAATCACCAAGCAGCATTATATTGACCTTTTTTTCCTCGCTCTCGGTATAGGGTTTAAGGACACCCTGTTCCGCAGCATCTTTGTTGTCTACCGCCGAAGAAGCGGTTTTGTCGCTGCCGCTCGCCGTTTCGTCGGCAGAGCCGCAGGAAGTGACTGTTAGCATAATCATCGCCGCCATTACAATTGAAATAAATCTTTTCATTATAAAAACCTCCGATTTCCGATCAACCGTTCACGAACTGAATATCGGGACAGTTTTGAAATGCGCTGCCGTCGATGCCGCCCTTATTGGACGGATATATCACCTTTTTTA
>USQH01000049.1 GCA_900556765.1 uncultured Oscillospiraceae bacterium | reverse complement strand
CAAGCGGCGGCAGAACGGTATCGTTTATGGTCATTTTATCACCCTGAATTTCTGTTTTATCAAGTACAAAAGCGCCGCAGAAAAAATTTTGCGACGCTTTTTTTATTTTACGCGAATCTTACCTAATCTTTGAGCCCGGCTCAACGCCGTCGAGAAATACGACCTTGATACCGTCGGCGGAATCGGCGGCAAGTATCATTCCGCAGCTCTCAACGCCGCAAAGAGTTGCAGGCTTGAGATTGGCTACGACGATGACAGTTTTGCCGACCAGTTCGTCCGGCTTATAATACTGCGCGATACCCGACGCAACCGTGCGCGGATTGCCGCTGCCGTCGTCAAGGGTGAGCTTGAGCAGCTTTTTCGCCTTTTTTATCGGCTCGCAGGCAGTAATCTTTGCCGCGCGCAAATCAATCTTTGCAAAATCGTCAATGGATATCTCAGGCAGCAGCGCAAGATTTGCAATCTTTTTTTCCTCGGCAATGCGCTTTGCTTCTATCTCGGAGGATATCTCTGTCAACATTTTTTCGGCGTCTATACGAGAAAAGAGCGGTACGGGGGTTCCGACCGATTCGCCCGTTTTCAGTCTGCCGAAGCTCTTTACCGAGTCGTAGCTGTTGATGTCACAGTTGAGCTGAGTAAAGATCGACTTTGACGTATCGGGCATAAACGGTGATATCAGCACGGCGATAACGCGAATACATTCGAGCAGATTGTACAGCACGGTACCGAGACGCGGCAGTGTGCTTTCGTCCTTCGCCAGTACCCACGGAGCTGTTTCGTCAATATACTTATTTGAGCGGCGCGCAAGCGACATTACCGCGTCGACCGCGTCGGCAATACGATACTCGGAAATATATCTGTCCATATCGGCAACAGCCTTTGCCGCAGCCGCTTTCAGTTCGTCGTCAAGCGGCTCGGTGCAGTCGGATGACTGAATAACTCCGCCGAAGTACTTGTTCTGCATGGCAATGGTACGGTTAACAAGGTTGCCGAGAGTGTTTGCAAGGTCGGAATTAAACCGCTCGATCATCGTCTCGTAGGTAATCGAACCGTCGGCGGCGTGCGGCATTTCCGACAAAAGATAATATCTTACCGCGTCAACGCCGAAGCGTTTAACAAGATCATCGGCATATATTACATTGCCGCGCGATTTGGACATCTTATCCTCTCCGAAAAGCAGCCACGGATGACCGTAGACCTGTTTCGGCAGCGGCTCGCCGAGAGCCATGAGCATGATCGGCCAGTAAATGGTGTGGAAGCGGACAATATCCTTTCCGATGATATGAACATCGGCAGGCCAATATTTTTTGTACATATCGGACGAACCGTCGGGATCGTAGCCGATGCCCGTAATGTAGTTGCACAGCGCGTCGATCCAAACATAGACGACGTGCTCGGGGTCAAAGTCGACCGGAATTCCCCACTTAAACGAATTGCGCGATACGCAAAGGTCTTGCAGTCCGGGCTTTATAAAATTGTTGAGCATTTCCTTTTTGCGTGCTTCGGGATAAATAAAGTTGTCATTATGCTCGATAAATTCCTCGAGCTGCTTCTGGTACTTTGACAGGCGAAGGAAATACGCCTCTTCCTTTTCGGCGTGAACCTCTCTGCCGCAGTCGGGGCATTTGCCGTCGACGAGCTGGCTCTGTGTCCAAAATGACTCACACGGTGTGCAATAAAGTCCCTCGTACTCGGACTTGTATATATCTCCCTGATCGTAAAGCTTGCGGAATATTTTCTGTATCACGCGCTCATGCTCAGGGTCGGTGGTGCGGATAAACTTATCGTAAGTAGTGTTGAGCAGGTCGCATATTTCGCGAATCTCGCCGGCAACCTTGTCAACGTATTCCTTCGGCGTAATACCTGCCGCCTTTGCATACTCCTCGATTTTTTGACCGTGCTCATCGGTACCGGTCATAAAAAACACGTCGTATCCCTGCATCCGCTTATAACGTGCGACAGCGTCGGTCATGACGATCTCGTAGGTGTTGCCGATATGCGGCTTGCGCGACGTGTAGGCGATAGCCGTAGTAATGTAAAACTTCTCTGCCATTTTATTTTGTTCCTCCGAACCTTTTTGACTTTTTTCTATAGGGAATATTATACCATCGGCGGTGAAAAATTCAAGCGTTCACGCGCCGAAATAACAGTTGATCAGATCATCGGTCTGTTTTTTGTCCAAATTGACCGCTTTCAGCGTCATCGGGCGCTCGGCACGAACGGTCACGGCGGCTCTGACAACATCAAACCGCCTCTCAAGAGGTCCCTGTGAGATAACTAGCATACAGGTCTTATCCTTTTTGACACGCATTTTCTTTATTGTCAGCCGCTTATAGGAGCGCATGACCACGCCGTCGTAAAGGCTGACGCCGCCGCAGCGCTGATAATTGATACGCACCGACATAAAATACAGCATGGTAAGCTCGGCAAACGACATTACGAGCGCGATCATACCGCTGAACGCCGAAAAAACGAGCATTAAAGTAAGTTCCGACAAAACCATGACCGCCAACACTACCGCCGGCATGAACACGGCTCGCCGCATAGTTCTGAGCGGACATTTAAGGTCATATTTGTCGTCGGTCGGCATATCCAATCCGCCGAAATCAAGACCGTTCGCCTCGCGCATATTGACAGCGGGCAGAACGACCTCACTTTCGCCGCGCTTTTTTCCGTAGCCGGCCGCCGACACCCCGACCCAGCAGTAATGCAGAGGCCGCATGACAGGCGGTATATTAACGATGACGGCGTTAATAGATTGTCGGTTAATAGCGGTGCGGTGCCGTGCAATCAATCCGTGTTCTATGACCAGTCGGTCGCCGCAGTCGCGCATACGATAGGGCATATATCTGATGAGCGTCAGCAAAAACGAGACGACAAAGCCGGCAACGAATACTATGGCAATAATCGTCGCGGCAGGCGGCACGATCTTTCCGATAAGCGCGGTTGCGAAGCTGATAGTATCGCGCAGACCGTTGTTCAGACGGTCGCCGAGCACTTTACCTGCCCGATTGACAGCCGGAGCGAGAATGATAAGCCCCGTCAAAGCCGATGCGTTTGCGAGCGCCATTATGACCGCCATTCCAAAACGTGAATGATAACGCACTTCACCTTTTTTGTCCGACTGGAGCAATTGCTCATACATGCTTGCGGCTTTTTTGGAAAAGTAGATTTCAAAATCCGCCTTTTGCCGGAAACCCGAATCGGTATCTATTCGAGCAGCGACAGCTCCGAAAAAGGACAGCAGCGGATTGCGTTCGGTATAGCTGACCGACACTTTATCAAGCGGCATGACGGCGTGACGGCGTATAACTACACCGGAGTCGATTACTATGCAGTCCTCGCAAAATATTACGCTGAAGTAAAGCCAACGCACGACCGACACCGCCAGTATTAAAAACGCGAGCAGCGCTTCCATTATCACCAGTCGTGAAAGCGCGCCTGTAACGCCGTAGTTGAGCAGTCCGCGCACAAGAGGAATCAACAGCACGAAAACGTATCTGCGTGTAAACTTGAATATCATAAGAGGGTGCGTTTTTACCGATGTATGCGACGTCATAGCTCACTCTCTCCCGACAAAAGCGCCGTCAGACGCATTGCCTCGTTCCGTTCCAGTCCGATGACGGTCAGCCGCGCGCGGGCGGCGTGAATACGCACCGAAAAAACGCCGAAAAAACGGTCGAGTATGGTTTGTGTGCGTTCAAAATATATCATACGCGGGCACGGCATAATATACCTACGGCGAATATATACACCGCGGGAAATTATAAGCGCGTTTTCGGTAACCTCAATATCGTACGACTGCCACAGCCGCGGTATATAGTAAAACGAGGCGAATGCCGACGCCGCAACCGCAAGCGTCATTACGGCTATTGCGACAACGGAGGAAAAAATGGAGACAATGCCGCATACGAAAGCTATCAGCGCCAAAGCGAGGCATACCCACACCCGCAGGGTGGATATCAGTTTTCTTGATACCTCGATGTGCATTTCGTCTACTCCTTTTTACCACGCTTGACGGCGTCCCAATATGCCTTAAACGCCTGTTCATTCTTATTATCACCGAACCTGTAATATTCGGCGTTCTTGATCTCGTCGGGCAAATACTGCTGCTCATAGTAATGATTAGGATACGGATGAGGATAAACATAGCCTTTTGCATGTCCCATCTTTTGCGCGCCCGAATAATGCCCGTCGCGCAGACTGTCGGGTATCGGTCCCGAATGTCCCGCACGAACATCGGCAAGAGCGGCATCGACGGCGCATATGCCGGAATTGGATTTCGGTGCCGTCGCTACCATTATTACCGCATCGGCAAGCGGTATGCGCGCCTCCGGCAGTCCGAGCTGAAAAGCCGAGTCAACACACGCCTTGACTATCGGGATTATCTGCGGATAAGCAAGCCCCACGTCCTCGCAGGCAGTGACGAGCAGGCGGCGGCACGCTCCGGGCAGGTCGCCTGCTTCCAGCAGTCGCGACAGGTAATGCAGTGCCGCATTAGGATCGGAGCCGCGCATGGATTTTTGAAACGCCGAGAATATGTCGTAATGGGCGTCGCCGTCGCGGTCATACCGCATTGCACTGCGCTGTGCAAGCTGCTCCGCTATATCGGCGGTGATGACCGGTTGCTCATCGGCGGCAACACAGGCGGCGCACAGTTCAACGGCATTAAGCGACTTTCTTACATCGCCGCCGCAGCTTTGGGATATCTGCTCGACCGCCGCATCCTCGATCTTCAGTTCTCTGCCTTGCTCCTTACTCAAAAAGGAAACGGCGCGGCGAACAGCGGCGGCAATGTCTGCAGCGTCGACCGGCTTGAATTCGAATACGGTCGAGCGCGACAAAATGGCGTTATAAATATAAAAATACGGATTTTCGGTCGTGGACGCGATAAGCGTTATATTGCCGTTTTCGATATGCTCAAGCAGACTCTGCTGCTGACGCTTATTAAAATACTGTATTTCGTCAAGGTACAGCAGTATTCCGTCAAGAGCGGAAAAGGTGCCTATCTCGTCGATAACGGCGCGAATATCCTGCGTTGACGCGGTAGTGCCGTTCAGAATATGCAGACTGCGGTTGGTGCGTCCGGCAATAATACGGGCAAGCGTTGTCTTTCCGACGCCCGACGGACCGTAGAATATCAGATTGGGCACATTTCCGCTCTCGATAATACGGCGCAAAGCCTTTCCCTCGTCGACCAGATGATGCTGTCCGACCATATCGTCAAGGGTCGCCGGCCGCATTCGGTCGGCAAGCGGTGATGACATACTATCCAACCTCCTGCATAAAAATATTATAATCGTATTGATTTTACTACAAAATTTATCATTTGTAAAGAAAATGCATTTACGGATATTATCGGCAGCAGGAGGGGATGATATGTTTTGCACTTTAACAATATACAACGGCAAACGGCAGAAAGGCGCGCCGACCTACCGCCGCCCGATAGTTATCAGACGGGAATGTGCCGGAGGCAGCTATGATCTGATACGCGCACGCAAAAAAAAAGGGCAATTAAATATACGGAAACTTGAACAGGCAATCGGCGACCGCCCTGTCATCTGTCAGGCGGGCATTGATCCGCCGCACGGCTGCCGCCTTAACCTCTTTGACAGCGGCCGCTACCGCAAGCTGCTGTCGCTCAATTCGGCGGCTGCGGTGCTGTCCATCGCGTCACGGTACAAGCGGAATATATCGGTCGCATTTATTGATCCGAGCGGTCAATACTGCGGCTTTGCGGAACGGCTGATGCCAATAGCCGAAGCGGTTTACATAATTACAAACAGCATAGAGTCCTATTCCCTCTGCGCCAACCGATGCTACACTCTGTTTGGGGCGGCGCCCGTCATCAGCGACGGATACGGCATCATCGAGAAATGCGGAGTTGTAATTTCGCCCGACGGATACGGCGTTTTCAGCGCCGATAAGTGCATTTTTGCGCCGCAAAATGAGTTTTGGCACGTCGAACGCGGTTGTATAGCCGCCGTCGACGGCTGTCCGGAAGGCGTCGACGAAGTCGATTTCGCCGCCGCATTGTACGAATGCTGCTCCGCGCGCCGCATGGCAACGCTTGCCGCCGAGCATATGATCGCCGACGGACAAAAGCATACGCTGGAGGCTATCGCACACAGGATTTGTCTTGACATACGATAGAGAATTTATTATAATGTATCTATTATGGTGGCTTGTGACCCTTTGCCGCCGAAATTACACGCTTATTTTACCGCCGCACGGCAATATTTTTCTGCGCGTCAGCCGTGCGCCGTCATTATTTTTTATTACCGGCGCAGCGGAGAAACGGAAGGCGAAATTCACATGGCTAAACCGATCACTCTCACCACCGAGGGTCTCAAAAAGCTGGAAAACGAGTACGAAACCCTTACCACCATTACCCGTAAAGAAGTAGCCGAAAAAATAAAAGTTGCGCGCTCCTTCGGCGACCTGTCGGAAAACAGCGAGTACGACGAGGCGAAAAACGAGCAGGCTAAGGTCGAAGCAAGAATCAACGAGCTGGAAGCCATGCTCAAAAACTATACTATCATCGACGAGGGCGCTATCGACGGAACCAAGGTTCACCTCGGCTCCAAAGTAAAAGTACGCGACCTTGAGATGAAAGAGGAACTTGAATACACTATCGTCGGCTCCGCCGAGGCAGACCCCATGAACGGCACTATTTCCGACGAATCGCCCGTTGGCAAAGCACTTATAGGTGCAAAGGTCGGCCAGACCGTCGTTGCCGAGGCTCCCGCCGGAGAGATCAAATTTAAGGTAATTTCGATCTCCAGATAAGCAAATTTACATTCGGGCGGGTTTTGAAACAAACCCGCCTTTTTTATTAATACAAAGGATGTGTGATATTGATGGAAGAAGTTAAGGATACCGCCGCTGCCGAACAGGAACTCGGCGAGGTACTGAGAATACGTCGCGAAAAGCTCGCAACTTTGCAGGCCGACGGCAACGACCCCTTCGTAAAAACAAAGTACGATTTTACCGATTATACTGCTGATATAAAAGCCGATTTTGACAGCTATAACGAAAAAACGGTCAGTATCGCCGGCCGTATCATGAGCCGCCGCATTATGGGCAAGGCGAGCTTCTTTAACGTTCAGGACAGCAAGGGCAACATTCAGGTGTATATTCGCCGCGACGATGTCGGCGAAGATGTGTACGCCGCATTCAAAAAGTGGGATATCGGCGATATTGTCGGCCTGACCGGATTTGTTTTCCTGACCAAAACAGGCGAGATATCGGTGCATACTCAATCGATCGAGCTGTTGGCAAAGTCACTGTTGCCTCTGCCTGAGAAATTCCACGGACTTAAGGATAACGACCTGCGTTACCGTCAGCGTTACGTTGACCTGATCGTCAATCCCGATGTGCGCGAAGTATTTGAAAAGCGCTCTCGCATACTTAAGGAAATACGCGCTTACCTTGACGGCAAGGGCTTTACCGAGGTTGACACGCCTATCCTCGTTCCGCTGGAAATCGGCGCCGCCGCCCGCCCGTTCAAGACGCATCACAATACCCTTGATATGGATATGTACCTGCGTATCGAGACCGAGTTGTATCTAAAGCGGCTCATCGTCGGCGGTATGCACCGTGTTTACGAGGTCGGACGCATTTTCCGCAACGAGGGCATGGACACAAAGCACAATCCCGAGTTTACCACTATCGAGCTGTATCAGGCATTTACCGACTATCAGGGCATGATGGATCTTGTCGAGGAAATGAATAAAATGCTTGCCGAGAAGATTTGCGGCAGTCTCAAGATCACGTATCAGGGCACCGAGATTGATATGGGTCACTGGGAACGCCTGACCATGGTCGAGGCGGTCAAGAAATATTCCGGCTGTGACTATTACGAATGGGAGACCGACGAACAGGCTCGCGAATGTGCAAAGAAAATGCACGTTGACGTGCCCGAAAATGCCACGAAAGGCACCGTTCTTGCCGAGTTCTTTGACGCGTTCGTTGAGGAAAAGCTTATTCAGCCGACATTCATTTACGACTATCCGGTTGAAAACAGCCCTCTCGCAAAGCGCAAGCCGAGCGATCCTGCTTTCACCGAGCGTTTTGAGTACTTCATCAATGCAACCGAGTTCGGCAACGCGTTCAGCGAGCTGAATGATCCAATTGATCAAAAGGAGCGCTTCGAGCGTCAGGTTGCCGCAAAGAAGGCTGAGGAGCCGGAGTGTAATGCCGAGGTCGATTACGACTACGTCACTGCCCTCGAGTACGGTATGCCTCCTACGGGAGGTCTCGGATTCGGCATCGACCGTCTGGTCATGCTGCTGACCGACTCCGCATCTATCAGAGACGTTCTGCTCTTCCCCACCATGAAGCCGCTTGATAAATAATAAAACAGATGGGCAGTCCGATTGCGGATTGCCCATTTTCAAAGTTTAAACTTATTACGAAGGAGATATATGATGATAAAAGTTTGTATAGTTATTGGATTTTGCCTTTTGTTCTGGCTTATCTGTTATCTTAATACAGGTGACGATAAGAAGAATATGAAAGGATTTCGTTCCTATCCGAAAGAAGTGCAGGAAATTGTAAAAAAGGATCCCACATTGTCGGTTTTAGCACCTAAGAATGTTAAGATGACAACGGTGTTTGTATCCAATGTGGTTCTGTTTACAGTTGTATTTCTGATTGTCGGCGTAATACTGAAATACACGATAGGATTTAAAGGCTTTATAGATACATTCCTTTATTTTGTAATATTGGGTCAGACAGTAAATTTGTTTGATTTGTTAGTCATTGATTTGTTATGGTGGAGAAATACACCTCGTATTCGTTTTTCATGCGCACCGGATAAGGAATTATATCGAAATCCAAAGGTACACATTTACTCTTTTGCACGAGGAATACTGATGTTTTTAGTACCGGCACTTGTTGTAGCCGGAATCATTAACATACTGCCATAATCAAACCGATATCTTTATTATTAATCGCTCAACATAATCTGCAACATTATACGTTGTACCGGAATCAGACAGTCTCAAATCGTGACGGCTCACTGCTCACTAAAGACATGTGCGCAACTAAGTACAAAGGGAATATCCATAATGGAATTTAATGAAAAATTACAAGAATTAAGAAAACAAAAAGGACTTACGCAGGAAGAACTTGCAGAAGCACTTTATGTATCTCGTACAGCCGTTTCAAAGTGGGAATCCGGCAGAGGAGTTCCAAATATAGAGTCGTTAAAAGCGATTTCTAAGTATTTTTCGGTATCAATAGACGAATTATTGTCTAGCGAGGAGATTCTTGCAATCGCAGATGAAGACAATAAACAAAGAGAAACACATATAAGAGATTTGGTTTTCGGTTTGCTTGATTGCAGTTTGATCATGTTTCTTTTCTTACCTTTCTTCGGACAAAGAGGCGACGGTTTTATAAAAGAGGTATCATTAATGTCGCTGACGAGTGTTGCACTGTATGTCAAAATATCATATATGTTTATTGTTTTCGGGATAATACTGATGGGAGTATTGACTCTTGCCTTGCAAAATTTTGAAACAGTGTTTTGGGTGAAACATAAATATCAAATTTCAATCGGATTAAGTGCAGTTGGATCAATCTGCTTTATAATGACTCT
>USQH01000048.1 GCA_900556765.1 uncultured Oscillospiraceae bacterium | reverse complement strand
GGTGAATATTCAATGGAAAACAATCAGCAGAACAAGCAGAACAACCAGCAGAACAATAATCAGCAGAACAACCAGCAGAATCAGCAGAACAGACAGAACAACCAGCAGAACAATAATCAGCAGAACAAGCAGAATAACAATTTCTAATTATTCCGCTTAAAATGAAAAACCGCCGAGGCTGAATTGCCTCGGCGGTCGATACTTATTTCTCAATTTAATTTCAGCAATTTTCAGTGTCGCTCATTATTACGTCAAACAGCTCATGTATTCTTTCCGCTTTACCGCTCAGATGCAGCCAGCCGAACAGCGCTTCCAGTCCGGTCGCCATGTTGTACTGCATAGCGGTCGCTCCCTTTGGAAAATGCTCCACATGTGCATTTTTACCGCGTCGGTAAACGGCGGCTTCATCCTCCGACAACAGCGGCAGAATCAGCTCCGCCGCTTGCGACTGCGCGACAGCATTTACGGTTTTAATCGACTGTGCGTGCAGCTTTTTCGGCTG
This sequence comes from uncultured Oscillospiraceae bacterium, assembly GCA_900556765.1. GTDB lineage: Bacteria > Bacillota > Clostridia > Oscillospirales > Acutalibacteraceae > UMGS1976. Next base: position 9,204 of record USQH01000048.1, on the reverse strand, counting down.
ACGGTTTGCACTGCCGACCAGTCGCTCGCGCACAAGCAACTCATACACTGCGTCGCCGACAAAGGCGAGAGCAAGCGGACTCAACTGGTTTGGATTTGTGCATTTGGTAACTTCCATGGCCTCTCCTTACGGTACATAATCAAATTCGACGTCGTAAATGCTTACCGTGTCGCCTTCGCGAATACCTGCTTTTACAAGCGCGTCAATAATACCGCTCATTCGCAGTACACGCTCAAAGTATTGCAGCGAGTCGTATTCCTCCGGATTGACGTTTTCCATGACCTTCAGCAGCCACGGAGCCTCGACAATGAATACGTCGCCCTCTTTGTATACGGTAAAGTCGCGGTCGGTCTTTTTGGAGTAGTCGGGCTCCGGCTCCGGCTCTGATTCGTAAACTTTTATGGGCGGCAGCTTTGCAAGTTGCTCGGAAACATAGTCGATAAGCTCGCGTGTGCCCTCCGAAATAGGCGCCATGATGGGGAAGAAGGGAATACCCTGTTTTTTAAAATAGGCGCGAAGCCTTGCAATCTGCTCATCATCGGTTAAATCGCATTTGTTTGCGGCGACGATCTGCGGACGCTTTGCCAGTTCCTCGTCAAATACCGCAAGCTCGCGGTTGATTTTGTTGAAATCGTCGATCGGATCGCGTCCTTCGCTGCCCGATGCGTCGATAACGTGGATAAGCAATCGACAGCGGTCAACATGGCGCAAAAACTCGTGACCGAGACCGATCCCTTCGCCTGCACCCTCAATCAGGCCTGGAATATCCGCCATAATAAAGGAGCGTTCCTCGTCCAGACGGACGACTCCCAGTACCGGCGTAAGTGTGGTGAAGTGATAATTGGCAATTTTCGGCTTTGCCATTGATACGACTGAAATTAGCGTCGATTTACCTACATTGGGGAAACCGATAAGTCCCACATCTGCGAGCAGCTTCAGTTCCAACCGTATCTCGTATTCCTCACTGGGCGCGCCGCGCTTGGCAAATCGCGGCGTCTGTCGTGTCGAAGTGGCAAAATGAATGTTGCCGAAGCCGCCTTTGCCGCCTTTTGCAAGGGTGAATGTGTCCTTGTCCGACATGTCGACTATCAGCCGTCCGCTTTGATTGTCGTAGACGAGAGTTCCGCGCGGCACCTTAATGATCAGGTTGGGCGCGCTTTTGCCGTAGCAACGGCTACCGCTGCCTTTTTGACCGTTTTCGGCGAAGTATTTGCGCTTGTATCGGAAATCGGCGAGGGTGGAGAGGTTGTTGTCGACCTCCAAAATGACGTCGCCGCCCTTGCCGCCGTCGCCGCCGTCGGGACCGCCCGAGGCAATATATTTTTCGCGGTGAAATGTGACGGCACCGTCGCCGCCGTCGCCGCCTTTGACAAATATGATAGCGGTATCTGCAAACATAAAAATGATCCTCCGAAATTAAAAAATCCGGACATATTATGTCCGGATTTTTGTTCTGTAAAACTGGAAAAACAGCTTACTGTTCTACTGCATAAACGCTGACTCTTTTGCGGCCACCGCTGTATGTCTCGAATTTGACCTTGCCGTCGATCTTGGCAAAGAGGGTATCGTCAGAGCCGCGGCCGACATTCTCACCCGGATGAAAATGAGTACCGCGCTGGCGAACGAGGATGTTGCCGGCGAGGACTGCCTGACCGTCAGCACGCTTTACGCCCAGACGCTTTGACTCGGAGTCACGACCGTTCTTGGTCGAACCCATACCTTTTTTATGAGCGAATAACTGAATGTTGATCTTAAGCATTGTGTTGCACCTCCGTATTAACTGCAATGTAGTTGATGTATTGCTCGCTGAGAGACTCCAAATGGAGCTTCAGTCCCTGCAATACCGATTGTGATGACCTGTCTGACTTTTTCAGCGTAAACAGCATCTCGCCGTCGCTGACGACTGCGTCAGCCGGAGCGCCTACAACGTCGGTAACCGTGTTTGCCGCCATGTATGCGGCGCTGGAAACCGCGGCGCAGACCAGTCTGCCTTCTTCCGTATCACTGTCGGCCGTGTGACCTGAAATACGAAAGCCGGTAATAATGCCGTCGCTGAAATAAAATGTAGCCTTAGTCATTGTTCTGATCTTGCAAAAATGCTTTTATGCGTTGATAGCGTCGATCTGTACCTTGGTGTAGGGCTGTCTGTGACCGAGCTTGCGCTTGCTGCTCTTCTTCGGCTTGTAGGTGAAGACGGTAATCTTCTTAGCCTTACCGTTTTTGAGCACCTTGCCCGTAACGGTGCAACCCTCAACATAGGGAGCGCCCGCTTTCAGACCGTTGTCGTCGTTTACTGCGACTACCTTGTCAAAGGTAACGGTTTCATCCTCGTTGGCGTTCAGCTTCTCGATGTAGATGACGTCGCCGCTCTCTACCTTATACTGTTTGCCTCCGGTAACGATAATTGCGTACATTTCTTTTGGCACCTGCCTTGATTATAGTCTCGCTATCTGCGGGCGGAGAAGACACTCACTTATAAAAGCCCGTAATATGCGGCTTTAACAGTCTAACACAGCCAAATACGAATGTCAAGCAAAAATCTTGAAGAATTTGTATAATAATGTATAATATAAGTGCAGTGTGACAAATTTTTTGCTTGAGGTTAACAAATTATTAAATATTACAATGAAAATGTTGCAATATAGCCGTGATAACATAATAATAACGATACCGATCTTACAGGAGGAATGGGCATGAAAAACAAGATAATCATTGCCGATGACGAGCCGGCTCTGCGTGAACTTGTTGCCGACTATTTCGAGGATGAAAACTACACTGTTTTGCAGGCCGATGACGGCGAGGTAGCCGTTGAACTGATGAAGAACAATCCCGATACCGCCGCCGTGATACTGGACGTTATGATGCCTCAGCTTGACGGTTGGGCAGCTTGCCGCCGTATACGGGAGTTTTCATCCGTACCGGTGCTGATGCTGACCGCGCGCAGTGAGGAATTTGACCAGTTAATGGGCTTTGAGTCTGGCGCGGATGACTATGTCACAAAGCCGTTTTCGCCGGCGGTGCTGGTAAAGCGCATCGAGGCGCTTATCCGACGCTCGGCAGGTACGCAGGCGGCAGGCCCCGGTCTGCATATAGATGCCGACGCGTACAGCGCCGTTTTGGACGGCAATGAGCTTGATCTGACCGTTAAGGAATTCGAACTGCTGCGTATGCTCAGCGAAAACCCCGGCCGTGTTTTCACACGCGATCAGTTGCTTGATGCTATTTGGGGTTACGACTATGACGGCGATATTCGCACCGTCGACTCGCATATCGCCCGACTGAGAGTCAAGCTCGGAGAATACGGCAACGCGCACCTAAAGACCATTTACGGGGTGGGATACAAGCTTGAGGCATAAAACAGAACCATTGACAAAGCGAAAGCTGTGGATGCGGTTGTTTATGAACATCGCCATGGTGTTCTTTTTCATAACCGCAATGATCGTGCTTGCCAACACGACCATGCTCACCCGCTTTTTTATTTGGCGGGAAAAAAACATTATGATCGGCTGCGCCGATACGGTCGAGCGAACCGATCTTTCCGACTGCGACTCTGCGGCGGATGCTTTTCAGAAATTGGAGAGCAATTACAGCGTTACAGTCATGATTTATCAGGACAACAGCGTAATCTATTCATCGCTCCATCGCAGTGCGGCAGGGGATCGTCCCGGCATGACCGGATTTGATATGCTCTTCGGCAGATACTGGATCTATGAAGAAAGCGAAAAGGTCACAAACGCAAAAGGCGGCTATTTTTATACAGTCTCGCCGTCCGATTCAAATGAAAACTATATTGTTTATTCGCGCGACTACGGTGACAGTTATACTGTCAAGATCTTGATACGACGCACCATTATTGAGCAGTCGGCTGATATAGCCGCCGAATTTATGATATTCATTTCCTGTATAGGTCTGCTTCTGGCGCTCGGATGGTCGGTCGTGTTTGCGCGCCGATTTGCAAAGCCGGTCTCCGATATGAACAAGATTGCCGTAAAGATGTCACGGCTCGATTTCAGTCAAAAGCTGACAATCGAGTCGGACGACGAGATAGGACAGCTTGCCTCGTCGATAAACGAACTGTCGTACTCGCTTGATACGGCTTTGCGAGAACTGAATGAGAAGAACGCACGGCTTCAGGACGAGATCGAAATGGAACGGCGCGTTGATACGATGAGAAAGGGCTTTATAGCCAATGTATCGCACGAGCTTAAAACGCCGATCTCGATCATTCGAGGCTATGCCGAGGCGCTTGACGGCAAGCTGGCGTGTAACGAAGAAAAGCGCAGTAAATACTGCAAGGTAATACGCGACGAGACTGAACGTATGAACCGATTGGTTATGGAACTGCTGGAGTTGTCGCGTATTGAGGGCGGTATGAAAACTGAATACAAACGGTTTGACATTTGTGCGTGTGCACAGCAGTTCGCCGATATTTTCAGCGCCTCTGCCGCCGAAAAGCAGGTGACCGTCAATGTCAGTGTGCCGAACGAACTGATGGTAAGCGCTGACGATATGCTTATCGGTCACGCACTGCAAAACTACATTTCAAACGCTGTATCACATGTTAATCAGGGCGGCACCATAACGATCAGCGCGGAACCGTCGCCTGTAAACGACGGCAAGATACGCGTATCTGTTTTCAATACAGGTTCCTCTGTTGCGCCAGAGGATATGGAGAATGTGTGGGTCAGCTTTTGGCGAGCTGATAAGTCACATAATCGTGCGGCAGGCAGATTCGGCTTGGGTCTGTCGATCGTCAAGGCGGTTATGGTCGCGCACGGCAATGACTTCGGCGTGTATAATACCGATGACGGGGTTTGTTTTTGGCTGGAGCTTGATAAGGCAAAGCCGCTCCCGCAACTGACGACCGGTGTTGCCGCCGACGCAGACAAGACGGGCGACGTGACTCCCGATAACGATATTGACGGAGGCTCATTACCAACCGACGACGGCTCGAATGACAGCGCTGAGTAAACAAAATCTGTGTTATAACGGCGAAATAATAATGAGATAAAGACAAGTCGCTTTTCCTGCAAACGGAAAGCGGCTTGCTTTGTCATTTCATAAAGCTTCCGCATATAATGGCAAAGACCGAACCTAAAAAGGAGGCTTTTTGAGATATGGTTGTGATATACACAGTCAAGGAGGGCGACAGCCTGTACACTATCGCGCGTCGATTCGGTATACCAGTGGAGGAGCTTGCACGCTTCAACGGAATACGCGATGCCGATAGGATAATGGTCGGCCAGCGTATACGTATTCCGGTCGGCCCGACGCCCGATTACTATACCGTACGCTCCGGCGACACGCTTTTCACGCTTGCAAACCGTTTCGGCACTACCGTCGATAACCTTGTCGAGTTGAATGAGATTGCCGATCCGTCGCTTATTTATCCGGGTCAGCGACTGCGGATTCGCTGATTGCTTTTTTTATTTTATATACTGTACAAAGCAAAATATTATATCGGCGTATTATTTTATTGTTTTATCGGGGGACTGCACAGTGCGGTCTCCCTTTTGCTATACAGCGCATAGGAAAGAGCCTTTTTGTTGACTATTCGGTGGGGCTGTGCTAAACTTAACAAAGTTGAGGCGGTGATACGATTTGACGATGAATAATGACAAGCACGGACAGTATCGGTATGCGGATAATGAGGCGGTGACAGACGGCGAAAAAGCCTTTGCTAAGCAAGTAAAGCGGCTGCTCGTCGGTGAAGCCGAAAAATGCGACATCATCGTGTTTGACGAGATTGATTCTACCAATTTGTATTTAAAAAACGCCGCGTCATTCGGCGCGCCGGACGGCACGGTTGCCATAGCCAACCGCCAAAGTGCCGGCAGGGGACGCATGGGCAGGCACTTTGTTTCTGACAACGGCGGTCTGTACATGAGTCTGCTTGTACGGGCTGATATTTCTGCCGAACAGTCACTGTTCATCACTACATCTGCCGCAATCGCAGTATGCCGCGCTATCGAGAGCGTGTCCGGTCAAAAGGCGGGCATAAAGTGGGTCAACGATGTTTTTATCGGCGACGGAAAAGTGTGCGGAATATTGACCGAGGGGGCGCACGACAGTGCCGCCGGACGTCTTGAATACGCCGTCGTAGGCATAGGCGTCAATATTACCGAGCCGATCGGCGGCTTTGCGGCGGAAATAGCCGATGTTGCCGCGTCGGTATACGGTGATAGCGCGCCCGTTGACGCAAAGGCGCGGATGGCGGCGGCAATACTGAATGAGCTGTGCGAACTGACAGCTCATGGATGGAATAAGACGCTTGCCGATGAATACCGCCACCGATCGGTCGTGATTGGTAAGGCGGTTGACATAATTTCAGAAAAAGAGCCGACATCTGCAACTGTTGTTGATATTGATGACAGTGCCGCAGTAATTCTTCGTATGAACGATGGCAGCATCGTTCGCAAAACGTCCGGCGATATCAGATTGAGAGTGAAAAAATGATGAAAACAAAAAAATTGGTTATAACAGCAATGTTTACGGCTGTGCAGTGCGTGCTGTCGGTCGTTTCCTTTCCTGTCGGAGCGGTACCCGTAACGCTGTCTGTGTTGGGCGTTTTTCTTATCGGCTCGCTGCTTAGCCCTGTAGCGGCTGTTTCAGCGGAGTTGGTTTACATAACTATCGGAGCGATCGGGCTGCCCGTGTTTTCGGGGTTCAGCTCCGGATTGGGCACACTTTTCGGCCCGACCGGCGGATATTTAATGGCGTATCCGATCATGGCGTTTGCGGTCGCTTATGCCGCGAAACGGTTTGAACGCCATCGTACGGCGGCGCTGTGCGTGTCGATGGCTTTTTCGCTTGCAGTTTGCTATGTGCTCGGAACAGCATGGTTTTGCACCGTTACGAAATCGACGTTCAGCCATGCGCTTGCCGTATGCGTCGCGCCGTTCGTGCCGTTTGATCTGATTAAAGCGGCTGCGGCGGTTGCCGTATCGACTGCGGCCGATCATACTCCCTTGCGTCGGTTGCTGCGCGAAGTATGAAAATTTTCGGATAACTCAACTTCTTACAACCGAGCTAACCGCTTTTTCGCGCAGCTTTTGAAAACCAATGTTGAGCACAATTTTATGATCTGTTACGATGATGTGAGAACGATTTTCAATGTGCCGATCAGATCGGCAGTACAACAGTGAGCCTTTTACAACAGACGCCTTATACAACAGATGCTCTATATAACGAAAAAAAGCCGAGCAGAGGATGTTTATCCTTTGCTCGGTTGTGTTTTTTTGCGTAATGTGTTTTATTCGGTGAACATCGGGGTGGAAAGGTAGCGGTCACCGGTGTCAGGCAACAGAACTACAATGTTTTTACCGGCATTTTCGGGGCGCTTTGCAAGCTGAGCCGCTGCCCACAGCGCTGCTCCCGACGAAATGCCGACCAGCACACCCTCTGTGCGGGCGGCCTGCCTGCCTGCCTCAAACGCATCCTCATTTGCAACTGCTATTATCTCGTCGTAAACGGATGTGTTCAGCGTTTCGGGAACGAATCCCGCGCCAATACCCTGAATCTTGTGCGAACCTGCAACGCCCTTTGATAAAACGGGCGAATCGGCAGGCTCTACAGCAACGATCTTTACATCGGGATTCTTGCTCTTTAAATATTCGCCTACGCCGGTGATGGTTCCGCCGGTGCCTACGCCTGCGACGAAAATATCCACCTTGCCGTCGGTGTCATCCCATATTTCGGGACCTGTGGTTTTTCTGTGTGCTTCGGGATTGGCAGGGTTTACAAACTGACCGGCTACAATTGAGTCGGGGATAGTCGCCGCCAGCTCATCCGCCTTGGCAATGGCACCCTTCATGCCCTTTGCCCCCTCGGTCAGAACCAGCTCCGCACCGTAAGCCTTCATCAGATTGCGGCGCTCGACCGACATTGTATCCGGCATTGTGATTATAACTCTGTAACCCTTGGCGGCGGCAATGGAAGCAAGACCGATACCGGTGTTGCCCGATGTCGGCTCAATGATGGTCGATCCGGCTTTCAGCTTGCCGGATGCTTCGGCGTCCTCGATCATGGCTTTTGCGATCCTGTCCTTGACCGAACCGGCGGGATTAAAGTATTCAAGCTTTGCCAGCAGTGTAGCTCCGAGTCCGTTCTTTTTGCCGTACTTTGCGAATTCGACCAGTGGTGTGTTGCCGACAAGCTCGGCTGCTGATTTGTATATTTTCATAATATTCACTCTCCGAAATGGTATTTATTAAAGTATATTGTTGTTTTAGCCGTGTAAATGCGTCAGTGCGTTCTGCAACATCGCTTTGATAATATAAACATATTTCGCAATCCCATCTTTCCTACTGGAATAATAGGATTATATCACTGTTGCTTTGTTTTGTCAATAGTAAATGGAATATTTTCGGAAAAATATTGTTAACTCGGCATGTGCAAAAACTATTTGCCAAAACAGAACATTTTAATAAGTTTACTGATACACAAAACGCATATACTGTATTTGTTTATATACTGTAATCGTTGCCCTGCATTTCGCGCGCGTTATCGGCAAGCTCCTGCAAGGTAACGCTGTCGACGTACTCGTTTATCGTTTCATAGTATTTTTTCCAAAACGGCAGGGTGGAGCAGCAGGCGGCGCGTTCGCATTGATTTGCCTCGTTTTGAAGGCAGGCGACCGGTGCAAGCGACCCCTCCGCGGCGCGCAGAATGTCGCCGGCTGTGTATTCGTGCGGTGAGCGAGCCAGCTTATAGCCGCCGGCGGAGCCGCGCAGACTGTGTAAAAATCCCGCACGGTTGAGCAGGGCGATTACCTGCTCAAGATATTTCAGCGAAATTCCCTGACGCGCGGAAATGTCTTTGAGCGAAATATAACCCTCACCGGAGCAAAGTGCAAGGTCGATCATAACGCGTAAAGCGTATCTGCCCTTTGTTGAAATCACTGATTTTCACCCTTTCGTTATAGTGTTGATTAAAAACTGCTTGAAACAGATATTGTATATCAGCCGGATACTGTCATCAAAGCGACGACTGTTTCCGGCTGATCAGTATATTAGACCGCTTTGATGCGCTTTACAAGCGGCGTATCGGCGGAGCTGCCTCCGACCATAATGTCAAATTCGCCGGCTTCGAGCACGCGCTCATAGCTCGGCAGTACGAGCTTCAGCTCATTGATCGGCAGGGTAAAGGTGACCTGCTTTTGCTCGCCCGGCTCGAGTTCAACGCGTTCAAAGCCTTTTAACTCTT
>USQH01000047.1 GCA_900556765.1 uncultured Oscillospiraceae bacterium | reverse complement strand
GCCGATCTACTTTATTACGGTTGCCATGCTCATCGTGGTATTGATATTGCCTCCTATGAGTGAGGATCTTGACTTTCACCGTTGGCTGTATGTAGGATCATTCAGCTTTCAGCCTTCGGAGGTCGCAAAGTTCTCCATCGTTTTGCTTTTTTCCCATTTGATTTCCAAGTACTACACTACTAAAATGAAAACTTTCAAGTTCAGCGTTTGTCAACTCGGCTTGCTGCTTGCTGTGTTCTGCGGATTGGTTGTCGTTGAAACGCATTTGTCCGCTACTCTGCTGATATTCAGCATCGGCGCGTCACTGATGGTCATCGGCGGTATTAAACTGCGCTATGTTTTCGGCGCTCTCGGTATAGGAGCCGGCGGCGCGATAGTCGCCGTGGCGACCGGACTGGTCGGCTACGGTAATGACCGTATAACGAGCTGGCTCGATCCGTGGTCGGATGCTCAGGGAGTCGGCTGGCAGATAATTCAGTCATTGCTGTCAATCGGCAGCGGCGGATTTTTCGGCAGGGGATTGGGTGAATCGCGCCAAAAGTACCTGTGGGTGCCGGAGCCGCACAATGACTTCATTTTTGCTATAGTTTGCGAGGAATTGGGACTGATCGGTGCGCTGATAATCATTGCACTGTTTGCGTTCCTGATTTGGCGCGGATTTATTATCGCCATGCGTTCGCCCGATAAATTCGGTTCGTTCATGGCTATCGGACTTACCCTTCAGGTGGGATTGCAGGCGGCTCTGAATATAATGGTCGTTACCAATACCATACCGAATACCGGTATCAGCCTGCCGTTTTTCAGCTACGGCGGTACGGCGCTGATAATGCTGCTGACGCAGATGGGCGTGGTGCTGTCAATTTCACGGGCAAGCTCGGTTACTAAAATGTGAGAGAGGATACAGTAATGAGAGTACTGTTTGCAGGCGGCGGTACGGCGGGACATATTAATCCTGCCATAGCCGTCGCAGGTTATATAAGGTCAAAACAGCCGGATGCCGAGCTGTATTATATCGGCAGAAAGGGCGGCATGGAGGAGCGGCTTGTTCCTGCCGCCGGCATAAATTTTCACGGTATTGAGGTGTCCGGTTTTCAGCGTCAGCTAAACTGGGAAAACATAAAATATAATATAAATGCCGCGTCGCAGCTTGCTTCAGCGTCACGCAATGCACGCCGTCTGTTGCTTGATATAAAACCTGATGTTGTAATGGGTACAGGCGGCTATGTCAGCGGCCCCGTACTGCGTCAGGCCGCAAAGCTGGGAATTAAATGCTGTATTCACGAGCAAAATGCATTTGCGGGTGTTGCCAATAAAATGCTTGCACCGAAGGTGGACGCGGTCATGCTTGCTATGCCCGATGCCGAAAAGTATTTTAAGGCAAAGAATAAACCGATAGTTACGGGGAATCCCGTCCGTGAATCGGTAATAAATATGACAAAACAAAAGGCTCGCGGCATTCTCGGTATGGATGAGCGGCCGATGATATTGTCCTTCGGCGGTTCGCTCGGCGCACGCCGTATTAACGAAACGGTAGCCGATGTAATGGCGTGGCATTGGAAAAGCGGTCAGATCGTTCACTATCACGCGACCGGCGAATACGGTGTTGAACTCATGCCGAAGCTGCTTGCCGAAAAGGGCGTTGACCTTAATTGTGAGAACATACATATAACCGAATATATTGATAACATGGACGTTATGCTCGCGGCGGCTGACCTTGTTATATGCCGTTCGGGTGCCATAACGATAAGCGAGCTTGCCGTTCAAGGCAAGCCGTCGGTGCTTATTCCGTCGCCGAATGTTGCCGAAAATCATCAATATCATAATGCGATGACGCTCGTTTCACGCGGCGCGGCGGCGATCGTCGAGGAAAAGGATCTTACCGGCGAAAAACTGACTCAAACGGTCAGTGAGCTTATAACCGACAAAGCGCGACTTGAAAAAATGTCGCAAAACGCAAGAAAGTGCGCCATAACAGATACAAACGAGCGCATTTACCGTATAATAATGAAGCTTTACGAGTCGACAAAAAAGTGATATCGGTACATTAATTACAGCGCAAAAACAAATACGCGCTATGACGATAGACGACGCAAAAGTAGCATAAATCGTTTTTTCGCATAAACTGGCTTTGAATGAAAGTCAGAGGGGTGCGGTAAAAAATGACCGAATATACTATTTGCGGCGGCAGACGTTTGTCGGGCGAGATCGACCTGCAAGGCTCGAAAAACGCTTCTCTGCCGATATTGGCGGCGACATTGATGACAAGATCGGTCAGCGTACTGCATAATTGCCCCGATCTGAGCGATGTAAGACAGTCACTTAAAATACTGCAGTCTCTCGGCTGTGAATGTACATATGAAAATCAGACAGCGGTCATCGACTCTCGAAACGCTGACGGCACAGTCATTGATGACGTTCTTATGTGCGCTATGCGCTCATCTATTATATTTTTGGGCGCTATGCTTTCACGCAACGGCAGCGCCGTAGTATCGCGACCCGGCGGATGCGAACTTGGTCCGCGTCCGATAGATCTGCATTTGTCGGCACTGCGGAGCATGGGAGCGCGCCTTGACGATTATCACGGCAGGATCGAATGTTACGCGCCCGATCGACTCACAGGCTGTGAAATAGTGCTGCCTATCGCGTCGGTCGGCGCTACCGAAAACATTATTCTTGCCGCGGCGCTTGCAAAGGGCAGAACAATCATTCGCAACGCGGCAAAGGAGCCGGAAATAATTGACCTCGCGCGGTTTTTGAATATGTGCGGAGCGTCGGTTTCGGGAGCCGGCAGTATAACCGTTGTTATCGACGGTGTTAACGAGCTTCAAGGAGCGGAGTATTCAATCCAGCCCGATCGAATTGCGGCGGCGACTTATCTTTGCGCCGCGGCGGCTACCGGCGGAGAGGTGACTGTTCGCGGCGTTTGCCCGACACATATGATGCCGGTCATACCGTACCTTGCGGCGGCGGGATGCGATCTTGCCGTCAGGGATGATACAATACGGCTTTCTGCACCGCCGAAATTAAGCTCTGTCGGGACAATAGTTACCCGTGAATACCCCGGATTCCCGACCGATGCACAGCCTATTTTTTTGGCAATGTCGTGTGTTGCCGACGGAACATCGGTTTTCGAGGAAAAAATATTTAATTCGCGTTATCGTTACATAGACGGACTCTGCAAGCTCGGTGCAAATGTTTCGGTACACGACAGTGTCGCGGTTGTAACAGGTGTTGATGCCCTTTACGGCGCGAATATAACGGCGACCGATCTGCGCGGCGGCGCCGCAATGATCATCGGCGCGTTAGCGGCGCACGACAGCAGCACTGTTCTTGATGAGGGCCACATCGCCAGAGGATATGAGAATATTACGGAAAACCTGCGCGGTTTGGGCGCAGAGATAGAGAGGTTCGAAAATGACAGACCGTCAAAAAAAGCAGATTAGCAAATCCAATCGATCAGCCGCTCGTCGCAAAAAGGCGCGTCGCGGCGGTTCCAATATACTGATATATATATTTCTTTTGTTGGTCATTGTGTCGCTGTTCATGGCTCTGTCTTTCACTGTCCTTTTTAATGCGTCCGAAATTGTTGTGTCCGGCAAATGTCAGCACTATACAAAGGAGCAGATTATTGACGCTTCGGGGCTGGATATCGGCGATAATTTGATTAAAACGGATGTAAAATCGGCATCGGCAAAGGTCGAGTCAAAGCTTCCGTATATTTATACCGCCAAGGTTAAGCGCAAATTCCCGAACACTTTTGAAATCAACGTTGCCGAGGCTAAGGCTGACGGGATATTCAGCGTTAACGATAAGTATGCTTTGACATGTAAGGGCAAGGTGCTTGAGATCGTTGACGAGTATGTTTCGGGAAGCACACTTTACAAAGTTCCGATAAAGCAGGCAAAGACCGGCAGCAATATCGTTATGGATGAAAAGATTAAATATGTCTATGACGAGATGAATAATGCAATCAAAAACAGCAGTTTGGACAATATCACAGTAGTCAGTTTTTCCAGCTCCGTAAATATTAAACTTGTGTATGATAATCGACTGTTACTGGATATAGGTACTACTGAGAACCTGGAAGAAAAATTAAAAAGCGGAGCAAAGGTAGTGGAAAGCGTGCTGTCAAAATACGGCGACGAGGCAGAGGGTACGATCAATTTAAAGTATCTTGTCGACAAAAACACCGAAAGCTATTACACGCAGGAGTCGATAAAGGACAGCGGGCTAAAAATTGAATCTAAACAAGCAGAATAATCATGTGAATATAACACAAGTTCGTTAGAACTTGTGTTATTAACAAGTGAACCCGAAAATGTTCAAAATATTTAAAAAATAGCAAATTACGGCTATAAAAAGCGAGGAAATCGCAATTTTCTCATTTATATTGTATTGAAATTTAATTATAATTATGTTATTATAATTAGCACAGCGTGATGCAATCCGCTAAATGGGTTCTTTTGAACTGATAAAAATATCAATTAAAATACATGACTATAAACAAAACGGGAGGACAAAATAATGCCTTTTGAAATTGCAAACGAACTTGAAGATGTTGTTCAGATTAAAGTCGTCGGTGTCGGCGGAGGCGGCGGCAATGCCGTAAACCGCATGGTTGATGCCGGAGTACAGGGCGTAGAATTCATCGCTGTTAACACCGATGCTGCCGCGCTTCTTCTTTCCAAAGCTACACATAAGATTCAGATCGGCGAAAAGTCAACACGCGGTCACGGCGCAGGCGCCAAGCCCGAGGTTGGTCAGAAAGCCGCCGAGGAGTCGCGTGACGAGATTACTGCCGCTCTGAAGGGCACCGATATGGTATTCATCACCGCCGGTATGGGCGGCGGCACCGGCACAGGCGCCGCTCCTATTGTTGCCGAGATTGCTAAAGACATGGGCATCCTTACCGTCGGTATCGTTACCAAGCCTTTCAGCTTTGAGGGCAAGCTTCGCATGGAGCAGGCGGAAAAGGGTATCGCCGCTCTTGCTGAGCATGTCGACAGCCTTATCGTTATCCCGAACGAGCGTCTGAAGTTTGTTTCCGAGGAAAAAATCACTCTGAAAAATGCGTTCATCATTGCCGATGACGTTCTGCGTCAGGGCGTTCAAAGCGTATCCGAGCTGGTCAGTGTTCCCGCTTACATCAACCTTGACTTTGCCGATGTTACCGCTGTAATGAAGGATTCCGGCTATGCTCATATGGGCGTAGGTACCGCTTCCGGTCGTGACAAGGCTGAAGCTTGCGCGAAGGCGGCTATCAGCAGCCCGCTTATCGAGACCGACATGAAGGGCGCGCGCGGCGTTATCATCAACATTACCGCCTCCGAGGATATCGGACTGGAGGATGTAGAGCTTGCATCATCCATCGTTGCACAGACCGCTCACGAGGAAGCAAACATCATTTGGGGTGTTTCGCTTGACAGCAACCTCAACGATGAAATGCGCATGACCGTTATTGCCACCAACTTCGGCAATGTAAAAGCTGGCTACGGTAAAAACGATGATCTGTTTAAGATGCTTGACACAGATTCAAGTGCTGATGACGGCGAGTTTACCGACATCATGAGCATGTTTAATAAGTAAAATTATTTGCTACAAACATAATGACAAAAGACCACAATATTTATGTTGCGGTCTTTTGTTTTGTGTAGATGACACGCTCGTATTGCACGCGTCATTTTTTGTGTAGATGACACGCTCGTATCGCACGCGTCATTTTTTGTGTAGGCGACACGCTCGTATCGCATACGTCTTTTTCTGTAGTCAATACGCTTATGTTGCAAACTTCGCTTTTGTGCATACCTATCTTTTATGGAGATGGAATAATGAACTGGACTGAAATTAAAATTGAACTCGGTTGCGCCGATGTGGATCGCGCCGCCGCCATAGCAAATATGACCGTTCCGTACGGTATTTATATTGAGGATTATTCCGACCTGGAGCCGATGGCTCTTAAAATCGCACATATCGATCTGATCGATGAAGAACTGGTCGCAAAGGATCGCTCGCTCGCCGTGATACATATTTATATCAGCGAGGAGGATAACCCCTCCGAAGCATTGAGCTATCTGTCCGAGCGCCTGACGGCGGAGGGCATTGCTCATCACATAGACAGCTCGACTATTAAGGAGACCGATTGGGCAGAGAACTGGAAAAAGTACTTTAAACCCATCGAGATCGGTAACCGCCTGGCGGTTTGCCCGTCGTGGGAGCATTATGATAACAAGCAGGGGCGTACCGTGCTTTCTATTGATCCCGGAGCCGCTTTCGGTACAGGAACGCACGATACTACAAAGCTGTGCCTTACGGCGCTTGACAGCATCATCACCGGCGGCGAAAAATTGCTTGACATCGGCTGTGGAAGCGGTATACTTGCTATATCGTCTGTGATACTCGGAACGAGCAGTGCCGTCGGCGTAGATATTGACGCAATGGCGGTGCGCGTTGCTACCGAAAACGCCGCGCTGAACGGCGTTTCCGACAAAACGGAATTTATCTGCGGTGATTTAACCGAGAAAATCAGTGGAAAATATGATATAATATGTGCTAATATAGTAGCTGATGTTATTATTTCTCTTTGCAAAAATGTCACTGATTATATGGCTGACGGCGGACTGTTCATTTGCTCGGGTATCGTTGATATCCGCGAACAGGATGTTACCGCCGCTATCGACCGATGCGGGCTGAAAATTATCGACCGCAAAACGAGCGGCGGCTGGGTCGCGCTTGTTGCCGAAAGAAAGTGAACGGAGGATTCATTTATGATACAGTATGAGGAGCAGCGTCTGCGCCTTACCGAAAACGAAAAGGTGCTGACCGAGCTTGCGGGTGCGCTCGGACTTGATTTACTTCGCAAGGAGCAGGAAAAGTTGGAGGCACAGTCGGCTGAAAATGGATTTTGGGACGACGTTGAAAATTCCCAAAAGGTGCTTCGCAAGATTGCTCAGTTAAAGAATAAAATAGAGGCGTACGACAAGCTGAAAAGCGATTATGACGACACGCTTACGCTTATCGAGCTTGCCGATGAGGAAGAGGATCTGTCGATGCTCGATGAAGTTATCGAGGGTGTTGACCGCGTTATCAAGACTATTGAGGATATGCGTCTGACAACTTTGCTGTCGGGCGAATACGACTCCAAAAACGCGATCTTGACATTCCACGCCGGAGCCGGCGGCACCGAGGCACAGGACTGGGTACAGATGCTTTACCGTATGTACTGCCATTGGGCAGAACGTCATAACTTTAAGGCTACTCTTATTGACTCGCTCGACGGCGAAGAAGCAGGACTTAAAAGTGCGGTACTTGAGATCGAGGGACTCAACGCTTACGGATTTTTGCGCAGCGAAGTCGGTGTTCACCGTCTTGTTCGCGTGTCTCCGTTTGATGCGTCGGGTCGCCGCCATACATCGTTTGCGTCACTGGAGGTAATGCCGGAGATTGACGATGATATTGAAATCGAGATCAAACCCGAGGATATAAAAATGGACGTGTTCCGTTCCAGCGGAGCTGGCGGTCAGAAGGTAAACAAGACCTCCTCAGCCGTTCGTCTGACACATATACCGACCGGCATTGTTGTTGCCTGTCAGAATGAACGCAGCCAGTTCCAGAACAGAGATATGTGCATGAAAATGCTTAAATCCAAACTGCTTGAGATAAAGGAACGCGAGCATTTGGATAAGATCGAGGATATTAAGGGCGTGCAGAAGGAGATAGCGTGGGGCTCACAGATACGTTCCTATGTATTCATGCCGTACACCCTTGTCAAGGATCACCGCACCGGATTTGAAAACGGAAATATTAACGCGGTGATGGACGGCGATATTGACGGGTTTATAAATGCGTTTCTTAAAGCGGAAAGTCTCGGCAAGCTCGGTGAATACAACGACGACTGAGAGACGTTTTAACGATTTATAAGCAGAAATCCATTATGCAGAAAAAAGCTGTTGACAATCGCGTTGTTTATGTTAGAATATATTTGAACTGAATAGTATACTTTATCAAGAGCGGCGGAGGGAACAGGCCCTGTGATGCCCGGCAACCTGCCTTTTTCGGCAAGGTGCCAATTCCTGCGGGCGGTACCGCCCGAGAGATGAGGTTTTTATACCCGCTGCTTGATTGAGAGTATGCGGGTTTACTTTTTGTCAAAATTTATATTTATGTGATATGAGGGGTACACTATGAAAAAGCTCTTTACTTCTGAGTCGGTCACCGAGGGACATCCCGATAAGGTCTGCGACCGCATTTCCGATTCCGTGCTTGACGCTATTCTTGCGCAGGACAAGCAGGCGCGCGTTGCCTGTGAGTGCTTTTGCACTACCGATTTCGTCACCATTATGGGAGAAATAACTACCACAGCCAAGGTCGATTACGAGCAGATCGCAAGAAAGGTTATCTGCGATATCGGCTACGACAGCGATGAAAAGTATTTCAACGGAAATACCTGCGAGGTGAATGTCCGCATCCATGAGCAGTCGCCTGATATTGCTCTCGGCGTGGACAATTCGTTTGAGAAAAAGGCATCCTGTGCCGAGGACGAGGACAGGGGAGCGGGCGATCAGGGAATTATGTTCGGCTACGCCTGCGATGAAACTGCCGAGCTTATGCCGTTGCCGATCTCGCTTGCTCATGCGCTTGCACGCCGCCTGACCGATGTTCGTAAATCGAGACAGCTCGATTATCTGCGCCCCGACGGCAAAACGCAGGTTACTGTTGAGTACGAGGATGACAAGCCGCTTCGTGTCGATACCATCGTCGTATCGACTCAGCACGCCGACAGCGTAGATATCGAGACTATTCGACGCGACGTTATCGAGTATGTTATAAAGCCGATCATTCCGTCCGAACTGATGGACGATAATACCGTGATCTATGTCAATCCGACCGGTCGTTTTGTTATAGGCGGTCCTGCCGGCGACACCGGACTTACGGGACGCAAGATAATAGTCGATACCTACGGCGGTTATGCATGCCACGGGGGCGGTGCGTTCAGCGGAAAGGATCCGACGAAGGTTGACCGCTCGGCAACATACGCCGCGCGCCATGTTGCGAAAAATATCGTTGCAGCGGGATTGGCTCGCCGCTGTGAGGTGCAGCTCGCCTATGCCATCGGCGTTGCGAATCCGGTATCCGTCATGGTTAATACCTACGGCACCGGCGTTAAGTCGGATGAGCAGATATCCGAGGCTGTTCGTAAGACCTTTGATCTGCGCCCGACCGCAATAATCAACCGTTTTGAGCTTCGCCGTCCGATATACAGTCAAATAGCCGCGTACGGTCATGTCGGAAGAACTGATGTTGAATTACCGTGGGAGCTTACCGACAGTATCGAGCAGCTTAAAGCCGCGCTTTGTTGACATATTTTGAAATGACTGATATAATGGTCGTGTAGCGGTGAATTGAACAAATGTTTTTTACCGAACGATCTTACAAGGAGGATTTATTTATGGATACATCTAAAATGACAATGCATAATGTTGACGTCGCCGATTTCATACGCACTCTTGATACCTGCAAGGGCGATGTTTTTCTTGAAACGCCTGAGGGCGATGTTCTTAACCTGAAGTCAAAGCTGTGCCAGTTCGCAGGTTTGGCAAATATTATAAACGGTGCGTTTATCGCCGAGGCAACCGTTCGCTGCACCGATCCGGAGGATGAACAGCGTCTTTTCCGATTCAATCTTTACAAAGAGGTTCCCGAGGGAAAATAAGCATATGCCGATATGCTTATCGGATGAATAAATGTATACTGCAAAGCAGTCGTTTTAC
>USQH01000046.1 GCA_900556765.1 uncultured Oscillospiraceae bacterium | reverse complement strand
AAGAAGTGTTATCGGCAGTGATATAGATAAGTGATAGATAGTTGAATAATTTAACTTAAGAAAACCAGCAAGTAGGGTCAAGTTAAGTTAAAATGAGTAACCGATGATTTATTCGAATACATAAACAGCTATAATTTTGCCGAATGTTTTTACAGGGCAAATTCCTCGGCGGAATGTTCCTGCATTTTCGGCTTTTTGCGAGGAACACGTTTCAGCGGATCGTACCGAAAATGACGACAATTCATATCGAGATTCATTATTCCTTTTTTAGGACAAAGTATTGACATTCCGTCCGGAGATACGCGTCCATGCTCACAAATGCGACATTCCTTTGCAATATCCTTCGACATTTTCATATTAAATCACCGCCTTGACAACATTATATAACATCGGCGGCAAAAAGAAAAGTACTATTTTTCGCTCTGCTTTTTGGTTGCGGCGGCACTGCACATGACTACCGATGCGAGAAGCATCAGTGACGCAGATACAGGTGCCGTTATCGACAACGCCTTTGCCGCCGACGGTACCGCGGTAGAGATCACGGCTACGGCAGCGCTTGGCAGCAGAAATAATGCGATTTTGCATATGAGGTAGGACAAAACCGCGTGATTTATGCGGCTGAAAAACAAGATGGACGGTCGAATAATACCCTTTGACAGTGACATGACCTGCATTATAACCGAAAAGCCGCCGAATCCGAGTGTTGCCGCAACGGCCGGAAGACCGAATTTTACGGCGGCGGCACAGCCGACGGTTACCTCCGCAAACGGCGCCAAAAATGACCACTTACCGAGCGATGCGATTATTCCGGCAAACAGCATTACGCAACCGCAAACGCTTATCATTGCCGCTGAAGCGTCGGCGGTAGCTTCAACGAATCTATCGGCAATGTTTTTGCGAAGATTCGGCGGTAATACATCGTATTTGTCGGCGGCATTATCGTTAGAGGCAGATTTCGGCGGCGCGATCACTGCATTTTTTTGTTTTGTTTTGCGTTGATGTGGCTTTGCTTTTTGACATATGATTTAGTATGCGCGAAAACACAATTCCGTTTATAACCGCGGCGAGTATATGTACGCCGTAAAGCAGCGATCCAAGCTGTGCTGAGCCGAGCATGCCGTTGCCGACCGCGAATATTACCATAGCCGGCGACGCGTTGACCGCAAAGGTGAGCATACATTCGGCGTCGCAAAGTGTTATTTCTCGGCGTGTATACAACTTTGAAGCGAGCGCCGCACCGACCGGATATCCGCCGATAAATGAAAGCAGTACCGATGCGACCGCCTTTTCTGGCAGACGAAACAGCCATTTAACCGCTCCGGAAAAGGGCTTTGACAAATAATCTGCGCCGTTGCCGGACGCAATGAAATTTGCAAGAACCATGAACGGAAACAGCGACGGTATGACAACCTCACCGCACACTGCCAATCCACATCGGACGCCTTGCGAAATATCGGCGCCGAATAACAGCAGAGCCGTTATTGCGCCTGCGGATAATAGAGCCGGAATAATTTTTTTTATCATTAAAACCACCCTTATTATATATGCGGCGGCGTATTTTTATAGTCTCGTTCACATAACATTGAATAAACGGGGGTGCGGAAATGACACGCAAACGGGGCAGACAGACTGCCGAGTATATAGGACGCGCACTGGAGGTGCCGCCGGGGACGCTTTCACGAACCTGCAATATGCAGCTTTCCGGCAATCGTGAGGTGTTGGTCGACGGATGCCGCGGGCTTATCGAATACGGCGATGAGCGCATAAAAATCAACGTAGGCAACGGTACGGTGCAATTTATCGGCCGCGGACTGGAAATAAAGTCGCTGTCGGACACATCGGTGATCATCGCCGGATTTATATTGTCGGTGGAATTTGAAATGTAGGAGGTTCGGCAGTGCTGTTTGTAAAGCTCGTCCGATTTCTGCTCGGATACATACGGATCAGGATATCGGGTGATTATCAGGAACGGTTTTTAAATTTATGCGCCGGCAACGGCATTACGGTTTGGAATGTTCGGCGCAGGGATGAAGCCATTGAATGTTGTATGCTGGCGCGCGATTATAAGTTTACGCGCAAGCTGCGACGTCGCTGCGGTGCGAAACTGCGTGTAAAAAAGCGCAGGGGAGTGCCGTTTATTGTTCGCCGTTATCGCCACCGACCGGGATTGCTTGTCGGTCTGGTGCTTTTTATTGCCTTTTTATCTATCATGCCGCGCTTTGTTTGGAGCGTTGAAGTAGTTGGCGGTGACAGCACGAATACATCGGATATACTGAATGCAGCCGAGCGCAGCGGTATAAAACTGGGCGCACGGGTCAGCAACCTTGATGTTGACAATCTGCGTCCGATGATGTTGGTCGAACTGCCCGAACTGTCGTGGGCGGCGATAAATATCGAAGGCAGTATGGTGACAATTGACGTGCGCGAGCAGCTTGATCCTCAGCGTATGGATGACAAAAGCCCGTGCAATTTGGTTGCCGACTACGACGGACAGGTGACTGCGGTTTACATAAAGCGCGGAAATGCGACGGTTAAAATCGGTGACGCGGTGCGAAAGGGCGATCTGCTTGCGACAGGAACTGTTGAATACGGTGATACGCGAACTATCATGTGTCACGCATACGGCGAAGTATACGCCTCGACCGAACGGAGACTGACGATTACATCGCCGATGACCGTGCAAAAAGCTGTGCCGACGGGGAAAATACGCACAAAGCGGGTACTACAGCTGTTCGGACTGCGTATACCGCTCTACCTCGGTTCGGAGCAATACAGCTACACCTGCCAAGCAGAAGAAAAAGCACTGCGTGCTTTTGATGTTACTCTGCCGGTGTCGGTGACAACGGCGAATTTTTCCGAAGTACAGCTTACCAAAAGCAAAATTTCATCCGATGAGGCGAAGAAAAATGCTCTTGCTGAGCTTGAACAGCTTGAGAAACAACAGCTTGACGGAAAAAAGATATTAAGCCGCAAGCTCAGCTATGAAAAACAGGGAGATAATATAGTGCTGACGGCCGATTACTGCTGTGAGGAAAATATAGCGATCGAAAGCGCGCTTTCGATTGTCGATTAATGTGCAAAAATAGTAAAATTTATGCTATGCACTGCTTTTAATATTGAAAAAAGTGTGCTATACTACAAAAACAGGGATAACTAAATCAAGGAGTTGAATAAGGCTGGAACGGACAGTTAATATCGACCGCCTCGACTACGCGGTCAACCTTTTCGGTAGCTTTGATGAAAATATAAAAATAATTGAAAATGAATACGGTGTTTCGGTCGTCATGCGCGGCAGCGAGCTGAAGATCGGCGGCGATGAGGAGAATGTAGCCAGAGCGGCAAATGCAGTGTCGGCTTTGCTTTCCCTTGCGTCGAAGGGGGAAATGCTTAACGAGCAAAATGTGCGTTATGCAATTGCCCTGTCCGACGAGGGCAATGCCGATAAGCTTGAAAAGCTCGGCAGTGACTGCATATGCATAACGGCAAAGGGACGACCCATAAAGCCAAAGACGCTCGGTCAGCAGAAATATGTCGACGCAATAAAAAATAATACGATAGTTATAGGCATCGGACCTGCCGGAACGGGAAAAACCTATCTTGCCGTTGCACAGGCGGTCGCCGCTTTTCGGGAGCATACGGTCAACCGAATTATCATAACGCGGCCGGCAGTGGAGGCGGGCGAAAAGCTGGGCTTTTTGCCGGGAGATTTACAGCAAAAAGTCGATCCGTATCTGCGCCCGCTGTACGACGCGCTGTTCGATATGCTGGGCGCGGAGAGCTTTCAGCGCTATCAGGAGCGCGGCAATATCGAGGTAGCGCCGCTTGCATATATGCGCGGACGCACACTTGAGGACAGTTTTATAATCCTTGACGAAGCGCAGAACACAACGCCCGAACAAATGAAAATGTTTTTGACCCGACTCGGCTTTAATTCAAAAATGGTCGTCACGGGCGACATTACGCAGATCGACCTTGCCGACAGCAAAAAATCGGGCTTGGTCGAGGCGTCCCATGTTTTAAAGGGTGTCGAAGATATCGAGATAGTAAAATTCAGTCAAAAGGACGTGGTGCGGCACCAGTTGGTGCAGCGTATCGTAAAGGCATACGACAAGTATGAGGAGTCAAAAAGGAGCAAACACAATGGCAAAGGTTAAGGTCATTATACAAAATCAGCAAAAGGCGGTAAAGATACCGACTGGTATGCGTATGCTTATTCGCCGCTCGTGTGCGGCGGTGTTGGACAATCAGAATTTCACCGATCCGGCGGAGGTTGTGGTTACCTTTGTCGACGACGACGCTATACATCAGCTAAATGCACAGTTTCGAAATATCGACCGCTCGACCGACGTACTGTCATTTCCGCTCGGCGAGAACGGCAAATACGATCTTGATCCCGAAACTCAGGCGTTACAGCTCGGCGATATAGTGATTTCGGTCGAGCACGCACTGCGCCAGTCGGAGGAGTACGGCCATTCGTTTGAACGCGAGATGTCGTTTTTGACGGTACATTCTATGCTGCATTTGCTCGGTTTCGACCATGTGAACGGCGGCATGGAGGCGGCGATCATGAGGGATACCGAGGACGCCGTAATGACTGCGCTCGGAGTCGAAAGATAGAGACAAGCGCATAGAATATAGAGACAAGCACATAGGCGGCACAAGTTTTTTGTTCGCCGAAATAATGACGTTAAAAATATAATGAACGGGGAACGGAAATAATATGAACCAAAACACTCGCGGCGCGTTTATCGCCATTGTCGGAAAGCCGAATGTCGGCAAATCGTCCATTATGAACCGCATACTGGGGCAAAAGGTCGCCATCGTATCGGACAAGCCGCAGACGACTCGCAACCGTATAATGGGCGTTCTGACGCGTGATGAAACACAGCTCGTTTTCATTGACACGCCGGGATTGCACAAGCCGCGCAATGTGCTCGGCAAATCAATGGTAAAGGCTATCGAGGACTCGGTCGGCGACGTTGACGCGGCAATGCTGGTGGTCGATGCATCCGAGTTTCGCGGCAGTCCGAGCAAGGCTGATATTTCGCTGATAGAAAAATTCAAAAAACAGCACATTCCCGCTCTGCTTGTCATAAATAAGATTGACCTGCTGAATGATAAGGAAAAGCTGCTCTCGATCACGGCGGCGTATACGAGTCTGTTTAATTTTTCCGCAGTTGTCTATTCTTCTGCGCGCGACGGCTACGGCTGCGACACTCTTGTCGAGGAACTGACAAAATTCGCGCAGGAGGGACCGCACTTTTTTGACGATGATATGCTTACCGACCAAACCGAGCGCTCACTTGCCGCGGAGATAATCCGGGAAAAGCTGCTCCGCAGCCTTGACAAGGAAGTTCCACACGGTATCGCCGTCGTTATCGAAAAATTCAAGGACAGACAAACGTCGTCGGGCGAGGATATCGTGGACATTGACGCCGTTATTTACTGTGAATCCGAGTCACACAAGGGAATAGTTATCGGCAAGGGCGGCTCGATGCTGAAAAAGGTTTCTTCATACGCCCGTCACGACATGGAGACCTTTTTTGAGTGCAAGGTCAACCTGTCCTGCTGGGTAAAGGTGAAGGAGGACTGGCGCAACCGTCAGTCGCTGATACACAATTTTGAATTGGACTGATTTTTCCACTTATATTTTATCTCTCGCGTCAAATGATTATATTGTAAAAACAAATCGGACGGAGCGATGAAAAAATGACGAGCGATAATGCGTGGAGCAAGTTTGCACGGTCAGGTCATGTAGCCGATTACTTGGCGTATCGGGAGCTGACTGCAAAGGAGGTAGAGCGGTGTGCGGATCAACACACGGGGACTGATAATCAGGGATACGGCGGTGAAAAATGAGGACAGACTGGTCACCGTTCTGACGCCTGACCTCGGTGTGATACGCGCTTTTGTGCGGCGCGCCCGCCGGCTCAAGGGCAACAGTGCCGCCGCGACTCAGCTGCTCGGATACTCCGAGCTGACCCTCTTTTGCAACCGCGATACATACACGATCGACGAGGCCGATCCGATCGACATTTTTTTTGAACTGCGCTCCGATATCGAGCGTCTGTCGCTCGCACAGTATTTTTGTGAAATGTGCTGCGTTTTCGGAGCTGAGGGCGTCGGGGCTGAGGAGGAGCTGAGGCTGATACTGAATTGCCTGCATTTGCTCGCCCGATTTGACCGCCTATCGCCTACGGCGATAAAGGCAATATTTGAGCTGCGAATGGCGGCTATAAGCGGCTTTATGCCCGAACTGAGCGGCTGTGCCGATTGCGGCGACGACAACGGTGAAATGCGCTTCAGCCTTGTCGACGGTACCCTGTTTTGCAGCAAATGCGACAGCGGCAATCACGTACCCGTACAGCGCGGAGTCCTTGCGGCAATGCGCCACATCTGCTCAAGTCCGCTTGAACGGCTGTTCAGCTTTTCATTGCCGGACGAGGGGATTAAGCAGCTGTCTCAGATAACCGAAAACTACATTTTGGCACAGAGTGGACGCGATTTTGCCGCCCTTTCGTTCTACAAATCGCTTTTTGCGCATGAGGAGAAGTAAATGTATGACATAATGAAGCACGCGCGCGTGCTGGAACTTGATAAAATTCTTGAAATGCTTGCCGCTCTCACCGCCTGTGAGGACAGTGCCGACGCCGCTCGCCGTATTGTTCCGTCGACCGATGCCGCCGAGGTAGAACACTTGCTTGAACAGACCGACGAAGCATATGTACTTACGGCGCGTTATGCGTCGCCGTCGTTCGGGTCGCTCGGCAATGTCAAGGGAGCGGTCACCAGAGCCGCCGCCGGAGCGTCATTGTCGGCGGTGGAGCTACTCGACATCGCTGAAAATCTGCGCGTTTACCGCTCACTGAAGGATTGGTTCGGCCGCAGCGAACAGTCCTCACCCGCGCTCACGCCGCTGTTCGACGCAATAACCTCCAATCGCTTTTTGGAGGATAAAATATTTTCCGCAATAATCAGCGCCGACGAGATCAGCGATCATGCGTCGACGGCGCTTGCCGATATCCGACGCAAAAAGCGCGCTGCCGAAAGCTCTGTGCGAGAGCGTTTGGAAAAAATAATTCGCTCGGTGCAGTACCAAAAATATTTGCAGGAGCCGGTCGTGACAATGCGCTCCGGTCGGTATGTCGTACCTGTAAAAAGCGAATGTCGCTCGTCTGTACCCGGACTTGTGCACGACACGTCGTCGACCGGTGCGACCGTGTTTATCGAGCCGGCGTCGGTGGTTGAGGCAAACAACGATATAAAAGTGCTCCTTGCAAAGGAGGAGGCAGAGATTGAGCGCATACTCGCAGAGCTGTCAGCTTTGGCGGGCGGCTTTGCCGATTCGATCAGCCTCAGCTACGACTGTGCGGTGGAGCTTAATTTGATATTTGCAAAGGCGAATATGGCTTTTGCGATGAAAGCGGTGCGACCGCGAGTTCGTGACGACGGTGCAACGGTGCTTTTGCGCGCACGACACCCGTTGATTGACAAAAACTCGGTCGTCCCAATTGATATCGAACTTGGCAATCGCTTTGATACGCTGGTCATCACCGGCCCCAATACCGGCGGTAAAACGGTCAGCCTGAAAACGCTGGGACTGTTGACTTTGATGACGATGTGCGGCCTGATGATACCGGCGTCTGACGAAAGCTCGGTGTCGGTCTATTCGGTAGTGATGGCGGATATCGGCGACGAGCAGTCGATCGAACAGTCGCTGTCC
Source organism: uncultured Oscillospiraceae bacterium (assembly GCA_900556765.1). Lineage (GTDB taxonomy): Bacteria > Bacillota > Clostridia > Oscillospirales > Acutalibacteraceae > UMGS1976. The sequence goes on along the minus strand of USQH01000046.1, from coordinate 2,049 downwards.
ACCTTTTCATCGCACATGGTTAATTTAGTTGACATAATACAAAACGCAGGCAAGAATACGCTCGTTTTGCTGGATGAGTTGGGCGCCGGAACAGATCCTGTTGAAGGTGCGGCACTTGCCACGGCAATAATCGAGCGCCTGCGTGAGCAGGGCTGCCGCATTGCCGCGACTACCCATTATTCGGAGCTGAAAGCGTACGCGCTCGATACCGACGGTGTTGAAAACGCCTGCTGTGAGTTTGACGTTGAGTCGCTGCGGCCGACATACCGCCTGCTTATCGGCGTACCGGGCCGCTCGAACGCGTTTGCCATATCCGAACGGCTCGGATTGTCGCATGATATCGTCGCGCGTGCCGACTCATTCATTGCCGAAAACGATGCACGGCTTGAAAGCGTGGTTCGCACGCTCGAACAGGCTCGGTCATCTGCCGATGCCGAGCGCGAGGAGGCTGAGCGCCTGCGGAGGGCACTTAGCGATGCAAAGGAAGAGGCGGCAAAGCTGCGTGAAAGTGCCGACGCCGAGCGCAAAAAAATCATTGAGCGCGCCGAACAAAAGGCGCAACGCATAGTTCAAAAGGCGGAGCGCGAGGCAGGAGCCATGATCGACGAGATTGATCGTATTCGCAAGCAGTCGAGCGGCAACGCCGACGATATGGCGCGCCGTGCAAAAGCCGCCATGAAGCAGGGCATAAAACGCATGGAAAAGACCGATGGCGGCGAGAAAAAGTCGGCTTATAAGCTTCCGCGTCCTTTGCGCGTCGGCGACCGCGTGCTTATTGCCGATATTGACAAACAGGGCGATCTGCTGACCTTGCCGGACGCCGACGGCAATGTAATGGTTCAGGCGGGAATAATGCGTACAAAAATCAGTGCCGACCGTCTGCGTTTGGTCGATTCGCCGAAGAAAGAGGTCGACCGTTCGGGCGGCAGACGTACTGTGTCCCGCGCCGAGCGCGAGGTGCGTACGGAGCTTGATCTTCGTGGAATGACGGTCGACGAGGCGTTGCTGGAGCTTGACCGATTTATTGACGGAGCGGTTATGTCGGGCGTAAATATACTGACTGTTATCCACGGCAAAGGTACGGGTGCTTTGCGCCGTGCCATACAAGATTATTTGCGCGGCCATCGCTGTGTTCGCAGTTATCGTCTCGGTGTTTTCGGTGAAGGCGAGGACGGCGTGACCATAGTTGAACTGAAATAATATTCCGAGACGGAATATAAATAACAAAATGGGATATGCATACCCGAAAACAACACAAAAAGCTCCCGCGATGCAATATCGCAGGAGCTTTTGTATGCGCTGTTGTAGTTTTTGATGAACGGATTATTCGGCGTCGTCCGCCTTTTCCTCAGTTTCGTCTGCGTCGTCATCGCAGCAATCGCAATCGTCGCAGTCGCTTTCATCAAAATCGTCATCGTAATCGTACTCGTAGCAGCAGTCGTGATCGGTCAAGCATCTGCGCCCGATAAAGCGGTAAACGACGTATGCAATTCCTGCGACCGCGGCAACGGCAGCGAGAATGATACCGATAAGTGTAAACACGTTAAAATCTTTTTTGCATTTCATATAAATTACCTCCAGTTCAGGTTTAGTATATTCATTTTACATCGAATTATGCCGTTTGTCAAATTATGCATTCATTTTTGTAAATAAATTCAGGATTATAAAAAGATAAGTTTGGATCATCAAGTCATTGAAATGTATGACTTAACGATGTGGGCTGTCAAAACAGTGATTGTAAACATTGGGAGTGCTTGTATTCAAACTAAAAAAATACAGTGACGGTCTTACTCCGTAGTTATTATGACATGAATTGAAAACCAGTCTAAAATATGATAAAATAACATCTAAGAATAAAAATGTTTTGTGGAGGAAATCATGAAAATCGTTGACGGAAAGTCTTATATCGATCAGGTACGGACATTGATTGCCGAATACGCTCAACGCCTTGACAGAGACCTCTCTTTTCAACATTTGGATGATGAATTGAAAGACCCCGCAAAAAAATATACTGCTCCGCAAGGAGAATTACTGGTTGCCGTGGAAGGC
>USQH01000045.1 GCA_900556765.1 uncultured Oscillospiraceae bacterium | reverse complement strand
AGGTACAGGTCGTTTCTTGGTACGACAACGAGAATTCCTACACCAGCCAGATGGTTCGTACTATCAAGTACTTCGCTGAGATGTAATTTCTCCGTTACAACACAACTGTTTAAAGCGCCGACGGCAGTTAAATGCCATCGGCGCTTTTCCTTTGTTCTGCAAATCCATTGCTTTCACAAAAACCGCACGTAAAGTAATTTTTTTAAATCGCCATCTTTTTATTTGTTCAATAATACTTTTTCACAATGGTCAAATAAATTTTTTTATTTAACTGTATTTCATGCACTGTAAATAAAATAGTTTTTCATCCTCTTTTTGAGGATAAAACAAACAAACTATAATAATAAACGTAATGCACCATTATTAATTTATGTCAACTTGTGCAAAAAATGGCACTTTTTCTGAGCAATACTCACAAACTCTTATTTCATTTGCTTTTTTTGATTACAAATAGTAGTACAAGTAACAAAATCGTAATTTGTTTTTTTACCATAATATATTGATTATGTAAATTGTCGATGATATAATACAAACAGCAAATTAATTGGAGTGGAAAAAACATGAAAAAAATCAATAATATCATATATTGCCTGCTTGTCATTACCATCGTTCTTTGCTCGTGCGGTATTTATAATTCCGGCAGCAACTCCTCTACCCTGTCTGATTCCTCATCGTCAAGCAGCGTTAATATGACCTCAGATACAAGCAGTATTTCCACTTCAAATCAGTCAGGAAATTCCTCAAATCAGTCAAGTAATATTACCAACATACCGTCAAAGGCGCCAAGCGCTGTTTCATCGAAACCCCACAGCAGTACCGCCTCATCAAAAATCAGTACATCAGAGTCAGAAACTTCCTCCACCCACAAACCGTCGGGAGGAACAAAATATGTGGCATTCACTTTTGACGACGGTCCCAGCTCCACCTATACCAAAAAAATAGTCAACGAACTTGAATCATACGGCGGAAAAGGTACGTTTTTTGTCATCGGCAACCGTCTGAATTCATCCACCGGAGCCGCTATACAGTATGCAGTGTCCAAGGGCTGTGAGATTGGTATACACGCATACACGCATGAGTATTCATATTCAAAATGCGATGATGAAACATATCACAAAGAGCTGGACAAGACCGCCGACGCAATCCACAAGTATTTGCCCGACTACAAGATCAGAATGATGCGTCCTGTCGGCGGTGCAATCACCTCCGATCGCGTTAAATCGTGCGAATACGCCGTAGTCAACTGGAGCGTCGACTCCAACGATTGGCGATACAAAAAGCCAAGCGGCGACAGCGGAAAGATAAATACCATTTACCACAACATCGTCGACAACGTCAAAGATGGCGACATCATTCTCATGCACGAAATATACAGCAACTCTTTTGATGCATTCAAAAAAGCGGCTAAAGAACTTAACAGCCGCGGCTACAAATTTGTGACGGTCACTGAACTGATCGGCAGCGAAAACCTTGTATCCGGTAAAAAGTACATGAAAAAATAATTAAACCGAACACAGATATAAAGCAAAAAACAAAAGATCCGACGCCGGAATATCCATCCGAGTCGGATCTTTATTTTTGCAGATAAATTGAAAATTACTTTTCGATCGTCTCGACCGGTTCGTGATCCCTGAAAAGCAGAGATATGCACCACACACCGGCAAGCGCGACCAATGTGTAAATAATACGGCTGAGAATAGAAGTCTGGCCGCCGAATATCCACGCAACGATATCAAAGCGGAAAAGACCGATACTGCCCCAGTTAAGAGCGCCGATTATCGTCAATACCAATGCGGTTTTATCAAGCATCTGTTTCAACTCCTTTTTAGGTTTCAAAAACAGTATTTCCCGAAAGCCGCATATTATACCCACAAGCAAAACGCAGATCGCTCATTTTTTATTTTTTATGTCATTTTTGATCAAAACAGCCGCGCCGTACGCCGGCATGATCAAATTACCTTCGGAGATACTGCCCATGTATACCTGAGCATCCAACCATTCCTCCGGCAAGCGGTAGCGATCCTCCTCATGCCAGCGATTGACTGCCACAAGTACGCTGTTGCCGTCCTTTTCACGAGTAAATACGATGTAACCGAGTCCGCTGAACAGGGGTATATAATCACCGCCGGCAAACGCTGAATTTTTGCGGCGGAGAGCGCCGAGTTTTTTGTAAAAACCGACAAGATCTTCGTCCTCCCTGCCCCACGGATACGCCGCCCTGTTAAACGGATCACGGCAACCGGTCAGGCCGGCTTCGTCACCGTAGTAAACGCACGGTATGCCGGGCAAAGTAAACTGCAAAACCGCGGCGAGCTTTGAAAGGCATTTGCCTTTTTCGGTCATTTCATCGGTCATAATGAAACGCGACTGTTCGGCGCGGCTTTCTGGCAGCTTTCCGGCTCCGAGAACGGTAATTATGCGCTCTGTGTCATGCGTACCGATATTATTCATCAGTGTGTCAAGCGCAGGCTTAGGATAATTCTCCACTATGTTCATTATGCTGTCGGTAAAATTGAAACCGTCGCCGCCTGTGATGAAATCAATTATCGCCTGACGAAACGGATAGTTCATTACCGAATCAAGCTGCCTACCGCACAAGAAGCGTCGTCTGCCTCCACCGCTGATCTTGTTTGACGCGTCCTCCCAGACCTCGCCGATAAGCAACGCATTCGGATTCTCCGACTTAACGGCTTTTCGTACAGCGTCAATAAACTCGTCAGGGAGTTCGTCGGCAACATCAAGCCGCCAGCCGGAAGCGCCGCGCCGCAGCCAATATCTCAGCACGCCGTTTTCGCCGCAGATAAAGTCCATATATGACGGCTCGGTCTCCTTAAGCTCCGGCAAAGACGGCACGCCCCACCACGAATGATATTCGTTGGGCCAGTTTATAAAGTCAAACCACGGTCTATACGGGCTTGCGGCGTCTCTGAATGCGCCGCAGTCGCCGTATCTGCCGTATCTGTTAAAATAGCGGCTGTCGTCACCGGTGTGACTGAAAACGCCGTCAAGTATGATCCGTATTCCCAGCTTTTTTGCGGCGGCACACAGAGATACGAAATCCTCCTCGGTTCCGAGCGAAGGATCGATCTTAAAATAATCGGCGGTGTTGTACCTATGATTTGAATGAGATTCAAAAATCGGATTCAAATATATTATCGTTACTCCGAGCGATTTCAAATAAGGTAATTTCTGCTCTATTCCGCGCAGGTCACCGCCGTAGTAGTCCTGACCTATCTCAGGAAAATTGCCGTCCTGCTTCCAAACCGGCTGTGCCGACCAATCGGTCACTACATATCTGCCGTACGGCAGTTCGCCCTTATCGCTGCCGGAATTGAAAAAGCGGTCGGGAAAAATCTGATAAAACACTCCGCCTTTAAAGCAATCGGGAGTTGTAAAATCCGGCTCGTAAACGGTCAATTGATACGGCTTGCCTTTTTCCGTTATCTCTCCTACCGAATATCCCACGTTAAGAATATAATTACGGCGATAATTTCCGTCGTACTCAAAATAGTACCAATACAGTCCGGAGCGGTCGGGCGTGAATGTAGCCGAATAACGCGTGAAGCAGTCGTAAATCCGTTCACACGGATGCATACCGATATACTGCTTATTCTCTCCGTCACGCCATATGACCAAATCCGCTTTGCTGCAATTGCAGTCGTCGTGCAAAACAACAGACAAAGTCAAGCCCTCCCCGACCGAAATCGGAGAGAGCTTTGACTTATAATTTATGTCGCGGCTGCAAAAAACGTTCATTTATTTTTCGACCTTTTTATCAACCTTTTTTTCCGCCTTTTCGACGCGGTTCAAGCCCCAGATATTCTGAGCGTACTCATCGACCAGACGGTCAATGGCAAATCTGCCCGATTTTGCAATGTTGATCAGTGACGCACGGTTCCATGCCGTTTTATCCGCGTAAAGGGCATCGGCACGCTGATGAGCGGCGCAGTAATCGGCATAATCGGCAAAAGCCATGTAGGTATCGCTCGACAGCAGAATATGCTTAATATTATCAAAGCTCATACCGTCGATATCGCGGCCGATCATATCGACCACTTCGCGAAGCTGTGCGTTGTTATTGTAGTAATTCATCGGATTGTAACCGTTCGCACGCAGGCGGTCGACCTCATTGGCAAGCATACCGAAAATAAAGATATTGTCATCGCCGACTGCCTCGTGTATTTCAACGTTTGCACCGTCCTCTGTACCGAGAGTAAGAGCGCCGTTGAGCATGAATTTCATATTACCGGTACCGCTCGCCTCTGTTCCTGCAAGAGATATCTGCTCGCTGATTTCGGCGGCAGGCATAAGCAGCTCAGCCAGCGTAACACGGTAATCCTCGACGTAAACGACCTTCAGCTTGCCCTTCATTGCGGGGTCCTTGTCGATCATCTGCGAAATCTTATAAATCATTTGAATAATCTGCTTGGCAACATAGTATCCGGGAGCTGCCTTTGCACCGAAAATATAAGTTTTAGGTGTAAAGGGTGCATTGGGATTATTCTTTATATACAGATAATCGGTCAAAATGTGCAGAGCATTCATCTGCTGACGCTTATACTCATGCAAGCGCTTGACCTGAACATCAAACACAGAATCAATATTCAGCTCGCCGTAGCCCGCCGACTTAACATATTTTGCAAAGCGCTCCTTGTTATCGCGCTTAATCTGCGCCAAACGGTCAATGACCTGAGCATCGTCGGTATACTTCATCAACTTTTCAAGTTCGGCGGCATTTTTAACATAACCGTCACCGATAAGCTCCTTTATGAGCGCGGAAAGCTCCGGATTCGCCTGACACAGCCAGCGGCGGTGAGCAATTCCGTTTGTGACGTTGCAGAACTTTTCGGGATATACGCTGTAAAAATCGCTGAACACCGACTGCGTAAGAATATCGCTGTGCAGGCGCGAAACGCCGTTTACACAGTGTGAGCCGGCTACCGACAGGTTTGCCATGCGTACGGCGCCGTTATCAATAATAGCGGTACGGTTGGCAATATCCCAGTTGCCGGTCTTATCAATTACCTCCTGGCGGAAACGGCGATTAATCTCCTGCACGATCTGATGGATACGCGGCAGGCGCTGTCTGAACAGTTCCTCATTCCAGCACTCAAGAGCCTCGCGCATGACGGTATGATTAGTATATCCGACTGTACGGGTAACAATACTCCACGCCGCCTCCCACGAGTAACCGCATTCGTCCAGCATGATACGCATAAGCTCGGGAATACTGAGCGCAGGATGAGTATCGTTAATATGGACAGCGACCTTATCCGGCAAATTGTCCAAAGTACCGTATTTGGCAAGGTGATGACGAACAATGTCCTGAATAGACGCGGAAACAAGGAAATACTGCTGACGAAGTCGGAGCGACTTGCCTTCGTAATGGTTGTCCGCGGGGTACAGCACCTTGCTTATCGCCTCAGCCATTGCGTTTTCCTCAACCGCTCTGAGGTAGTCGCCCTGATTGAACAGAGCCATATCAAAGCCGGGCTTGGTAGCCTCCCACAAGCGCAGGACCGCAACGCCGTCGCCGCCCTTTCCGGGAATCATCATATCATATGGTACGGCGCGCACAATAGTAGCGTCCGTAGTCTCTACATGATGATATGTTCCGTCCCACCACTCATTCACATGACCGTCAAAAGAAACATCGACAGCCTCATCGGAACGTTCCTCAAACCATACATCGCCTCCGGGCAACCAAAAGTCGGGTGTCTCCGCCTGCCAACCGTCGACCAGCTTCTGACGGAATATACCGTACTCATAACGAATCGAATAGCCCATTGCATAATAGTCGCCGTTGGCAAGGCCGTCAAGAATACAGGCGGCAAGTCGACCCAATCCGCCGTTGCCGAGACCGGCATCAGGCTCCAATTCATAAAGGCGCTCAAGTTTTACGCCAAACGAAGAAAGAGCGCGGCTGAAAGTGTGCTCAAGTCCGAGATTGTAAAGCGAATTTTTAAAAGAACGGCCCATAAGGAACTCCATACAGAGATAAAAGACCTGTTTTGTCTGCTGAGCATTTGCGCGCTCGTCAAAAGCGGTCTTGTTCTGCTTGATAATATCCTTGATTACCATGACGCACGCCTTGTAAAATGTGTCATCCGACGCCTCTTCAGGCATAACACCGAAATTGTGCGACAGCTTTGCGGTTATCATATTCTCGATTTGTTTTATTGTATATCTGTTCATATTCCCCTCCGAAAAAAGAAAATTATTCAGCCGATTTTAAATTAAACATTACTATATTATATAATATTACACTCGACATAATAATTCAAGTGTTTTATTACAACTGATATGAGTTAATTTTTTGTATATTTTTCATATAAAATATCCTAAATATTTAAATTTAGCCACATTTTACAGCATTTTTCACAATACATGAGCAATATTTCGGCTTTCATAAAATCATTTTATGCTATTTCATCCGTGACGATATTTACTTTTTATCAACACCTGTATATTTTATACTGTTTAATACGTAAAAAACTATAATAAAGTATTGGCAATCGACGTTATATCCTGAATTGTAACCTATTTTTGAAAAAATATTGTAATTTGCGTCACGAGGATATATAATTAGCCTGTATAAATAGGAAATTTTAAAAGTACAGCACAAAACATTGAATATATCGGCAAACAAGCCGAAAAATAAACAGGAGTGAAATAATTTGAGTAAAGTAATTATCAGCGCCGACAGCACCTGCGACCTTTCAAAGGAAATTATAGACCGATACAGCCTTAATATCTGCCACTGCCCTGTAACGCTCGGCAACGAATCCCGCATTGACGGTATAGACGTCTTCCCCACCGATCTGTTTGAATACTATGACCGTACCGGAGATCTCGCGAAAACATCGGCGGTCAACTATCAGGGATATACCGATCACTTTAAAAAGCTGTTAAAACAAGGTGACGCCGTCGTTCACTTTTGTATCAGCGCGGAAATGTCGTCAATGTATAACAACGCAAAGCTTGCCGCCGAAGATATCGGAAATGTTTTTGTAATCGACAGCCGCAACCTTTCAACCGGTATCGCTCTGCTTGTTATTAAAGCAGCCGAGCTTGCCGCCAGCGGTGTCGAAGCGCAGGATATTTATGACAAAATATGTGCATTGACAGACAATGTTGATGCATCGTTTATTATAGACACATTGACATATCTGTATAAGGGCGGCAGATGCTCCGCTCTGGCAATGCTGGGCGCTAATATGCTCAAGCTCAAGCCTTGTATTGAGGTCAAAAACGGAAAAATGGATGTCGGTAAAAAATACCGCGGCAAACTTGGTGACGTTCTTCTCGAATATGCAAAAGCGCGTCTCAGCGACATTAATAATATCGACAAAAGCCGTTGCTTCGTTACGCACACCATGGGGTCCGATGATGAACGCGTAAAGGCCGTTTATGATTATGTCTCCGGACTCGGTTACTTTGATGAAGTATTGGAGACAAGCGCAGGCTGCACCATATCCGCTCACTGCGGTCCGGGTACGCTCGGCGTTCTGTTCATCAAAAAATAAAAATCACAGATAAAAAATCAAAAAAGCGAGAAAGCTGACATGAACATTTTATGCATCGGTGATGTAGTCGGCAGCGCAGGGTGCGAATTTTTGCGAAGCAAACTGCCGGCGATCAAGCGCTTAAAAGCTATTGACGCCGTTATTGTCAACGGCGAAAATTCCGCCGACGGCAACGGTATAACCCCTCGATCGGCACAGCATATACTTGACAGCGGGGCTGACATCATCACAGGCGGCAACCATTCTTTTCGCCGTAGCGAAATGTACCCGCTTTATGATGAAAGCGACCTCATACTGCGGCCTGCCAATTACCCCGTCGGCACCTATGGAAAGGGCTATACGGTTGTTGACTTCGGTTATGCGAGGATCGGCGTTATCAACATTATGGGCGTCGTTTACACCGAACCGCTGGAAAGTCCGTTTGACATCGCTGACAAAACGGTCGATCGTCTGAAAAGTGACGGCGTAAATATTATTATGGTCGATATGCACGCTGAAGCAACTGCCGAAAAGAAAGCGCTTGCTTACTATCTCGACGGTCACATATCCGCACTTTTCGGCACACACACGCATGTCCAAACTGCCGACGAACAGATACTGCCTAACGGTACCGGTTTTATTACCGATATCGGCATGACCGGGCCGTTCAACTCTGTTCTCGGGGTAAGGCCTGAGCTTGCGATCAAAAAAATGAAGGAAAAGCTGCCGGTTCGCTTCGCAAATGCAGACGGTCCGTGTATTATGAGCGGCTGCATTTTTACAGTAGACAACAGCAGCGGAAAATGCATTTCGGCTGAGCGGATCAGCATAATGTAGCAACAAATTTACCATTACTTTCAAAAGGTTTTTAAAAGCAAAAAACTCAGCTCCGGACAAGCCGGCGATTTTGTACTTTTCACAACATTTTTGTTGCTTTCTATTATTTTTTATAGTATACTGTCAAATATAGTATTAATTTGGAGGTGTTTTTGTTGGGCAAAGACGTATCATTAGTTGACATCTTGTCATTTATAAAGAAAAATATAGTGATCGTTCTTGTTTCAGCCGTTTCCGTTGCGCTTGTCGCATTTTATATAACATATGTTACAGGTACCACAACCTACACATATAAGGGTTCGCTCATAGTCAACACTCATTGGAGCGAACAAAAGGATAACACCCTTTCACCGAGCGGCGCTTACAGTGATACAAACTACGCTATATACTCGATAAACACGTATCAGGAGTTGCTTAAAAGCCGCGAGTTTTTGCAGCTTGTGCTTAAAGACGCAGGTTACAACAATTATGTATCTACCGGTCAGGTCAGCTCCTCAATCTACTTTTCAAGCTCAGAGGACGCATACATTTTTTATGTTAATGTTAAATCGGCCAATGCCGAGTTTGCCGAAAAAGTCGCAGCCAGTTTTATGAAGCTCGCACCCCAATACGCATCGGGTTATATGACATACAGCGATCTGAAAACCATCGACACGCCAATTCTTTCGGTTGTGGATAAGCCATCTATCGCTTTTTACACCGCTATCGCTTTTGTTTTGGCAGCGGTCTTAACCCTCGTTCTGCTATACCTGCTCGAAATGCTCGACACAAGAGTCAAGTCTGCATCTGAGGTTGAAGAAAAATACGGTATTCCGAATCTCGGAATAATACCTAATTTTTACGTCGGCGGCGGCAGCAGTTATAAAGAATATCGCAAAAAAGGAGCTCGTTCATCAAATGAAGCAAGCTACAAATACTACTAATAATGACGATACCAAGGATATCGAAAAAAAAAGCGGTAAGAAAGATAAGAAAAACAAATCAGCACGCACTACCCCGCTAATTTTGAGTGATGTTTCTCCGTTTCTTGTAAAAGAAGCTTATAAGGCAACACGAGCCAATGTCAATTTTGCTCTCACAGGAACAGAGGGATGTAAAAAAATTGCGGTCACAAGTTCCGCTGCGGCAGAGGGAAAGACCACAACCTGCATCAATTTGGCAATTGCTTTCGTTCAGAGCGGTGCAAAGGTGTTGCTTATCGACGGCGATATGCGGAAATCATCCGTACACAAATATCTCGGAGTTAAGAATGTGATGGGACTCAGCAATGTACTCGGCGGCTGCACTCAGCTCAACGAAATTATTAAGAAAACCACATACGGATTTGACTGCATGACAGCTGGGCCTATCCCCCCTAACCCGTCTGAGTTATTGCTCTCATCTACTGCTGCAGAATTGATGGACACGCTGTCTGAATACTACGACTACATTATCATCGACACACCGCCTGTCGCAATGGTCAGTGATGCGCTGTCGCTGATAAAGTATATTGACGGTTACATTATTACCGTGCGTGAAACTTTTACGCTGCATGAGCATCTCAAGAAATCCATAAACGCATTGCAATTTGCCAATGCGAAGATTCTTGGTTTTATACTGAATGATTCTCAGGGCGGCAGAAAAAGATACGGGTACAGATACAAATATCGCAGCGGAAATTACAGAGAATATTATGACAGTGACGGATACTATTATTGAT
>USQH01000044.1 GCA_900556765.1 uncultured Oscillospiraceae bacterium | reverse complement strand
GTGGAAATCGGGCACGCGGCCCTCGCCGATGTCGCGCAGCAGCTGTACCGCCGCATGAACGCCGACACTGTTTTCTCCATCGATGCCGATCTTCTTGTCGTTATGTGCGCCGATGGAGATGTAAACCGCGTCATACTGGTTTTCGATCTCGGAGAACTCAATATCACGGCCGATCGCGGTATCAGTATGTACCTCGATGCCGGTCGAGAGGATAAACTCGATGTCGCGATCCAGCTTTTCCTGCGGCAGACGGTAGTCCGGAATGCCGTATCGCAGCATGCCGCCGAGCTGCGGACGCTGGTCGTATACAACAACCCTGTGTCCCATCAGCGACAGAAAATAAGCCGCAGACAGACCGCCCGGACCGCCGCCGATAACGGCAACATCATATTTTTTCATATTAACACAATTCCTTTACAGCGGCTTTATTCTGCCGCAAATTTGGCGCCGTATACGGAACAACTTCAACCGCACACAGCACAACTATAATTATAAGAAATTTCGATAAAATATGCAACAGTTTATTTTACAGTTCGACAGTTCCGCTGAAAACCAGTTTTGTGTCGCCGGTCAAAGTGACTCCGTCGTCGGTGTAATTGACGATCAGATCGCCGCCCCTGACCTTTACCGTTATATCCTCGCCTTTTTTGCAATAGCCGTTTTCAACTGCGGCTACAACCGCGGCGCACGCACCCGTTCCGCAGGCAAGCGTTTCTCCGTTGCCGCGTTCCCACACTCTCATTTTCAGCGTGTTTGAATTGACCACACGCACAAATTCGGTGTTTATGCGTTCGGGGAATATCGAAGCGTTTTCAAATGCAGGTCCGACCGAACGAATATCTACATTATCGACGCGGTCGCAGAAAACCACACAGTGCGGATTGCCGACCGAAACACAGGTAATTCGATATTCTCTGCCTCCGATATCGGTCGGGCGTCCGACAATGCGCTTTTCGCCAAGAGTACACGGCAGAAGGTTGGCATCGAGACTCGCCTTTCCCATGTACACACCGGCGTATGTCACCCGATCGTTACTGGTATAAAGAGTCAGTGTCTTAACTCCGCTCGCCGTCTCGACGGTCAGCGTGTCGCTGTGGCACAGTCGGTTGTCGTACATATATTTTCCGACACAGCGAATACAGTTGCCAGCCATTTTACCCTGCGAGCCGTCGCGGTTATACATACGCATCTTAACATCGGCAACGTCGGAATTTTCGAGCAAAACTATACCGTATGCGCCGACGCCGTAATGACGGTCGCAAAGACTGATGCATAGCGATTCGGGACAGCTTATTTTGCCATCAAAATTCTCGATGAAGATATAATCGTCACCGGTTGCTTCCATTTTGGCGAAATCAACGCGCTGACGTTCGGTGCGCATATGATTTATGTCAACCAGTTCGGTGTTTGCCTGAGTATATCTGCCGGCGATTATATCGGCAAGCGCATTTGCGGTATCAATCGAAGTAAAGCACGGAATGGAAAGCTGCAGTGCGCGTCTGTGCAGGGCGATATAATCGTCAACGGTAGAGTCAAGCAGTGCACCGGTATATACGATGTAGCTTATTGCACCGCTTTCAAGCAGCGAAAAGGCGTTATCGCTCTCCCGTATACCCTTGACGTTTACAACATCGATTCCGAGCTGTGAAATCGAATGTGCCGTTTCCGCAGTGGCATACAGCTTAAAGCCCAAATCGTCCAGTTTTTTGGCAAGCGACACAATTTCGAGCTGATCGTGGGAATCGACGCTGATAAGAACTCCGACCCCGTCGTTATGTATGGACGATTTCAGCACCATTCCGGCCGATGTCAGCCCCTTGAACAGCGCTTCGTTGAGGGTTCTGCCGATTCCAAGCACTTCGCCGGTTGATTTCATCTCTGGTCCGAGGTATGAATTGACGTCATTCAGCTTTTCAAAGGAGAAAACAGGCACTTTAACGGCAAAATAAGGCGGTGTCTTGTACAATCCGGTGCCGTAGCCCAAATCACGCAGAGGTGTGCCGGTCATAACCTTTGACGCAATATCCACCATTGGCACATTCGTCACCTTGCTGATATACGGTACGGTACGGGAGGCGCGCGGATTGACCTCGATAACATACAGCTCACCGTGATAAATAAGATACTGAATATTCACCAGTCCCTTTGTCCCGAGCGAAAGCGCAAGCTTTGCCGAGCTGTCGGCTATGGTCTGCATCATTTTATCATTGATACTGTACGGCGGATACACGGCAATAGAGTCGCCGCTGTGCACTCCCGCGCGTTCGATATGCTCCATAACGCCGGGAATAAGAACGTCGGTACCGTCAGATATTACATCAACCTCGATTTCGGTTCCCATCATATATTTATCGACCAAAACGGGGTTGTCGATACCGCCGGCAAGTATGCGATCCATGTATGTGACCACCTCGGAGCGATCATGGACAATGCGCATATTCTGACCGCCGATAACATACGACGGACGCAGCAAAACGGGATAACCGAGCGAGTCCGCGGCAGCTACCGCCGCCTCCTTAGTTGAAACGGCACCCCCCTTCGGGCGCTTTATGCCGAACTGTTCAAGCAGCGCGTCAAACTGCTCCCTGTCCTCGGCGGTGTCTATGCTCTCCGCCGATGTGCCGAGTATGGAAATGCCGTTTTCATGCAGGAATTTTGTGAGCTTAATCGCCGTCTGACCGCCGAATGCGACCACAACGCCGACCGGCTGCTCCACCTTGATTATATTCATAACATCCTCAGGCGACAGCGGCTCAAAATAGAGGCGGTCGGCGGTATCATAGTCGGTGGATACCGTTTCGGGATTATTGTTGACAATGACTACATCGTAGCCGAGCTTCTTCAGAGTCCAGACGCAGTGAACCGAGGAATAGTCAAACTCGATACCCTGACCGATGCGTATCGGGCCGGAGCCGAGAACGAGTATGACCGGCTTATTTGAACGGGCAAATGCACGTGATTCGCACACCTTGTCATAGGTCGAATAAAAATACGGTGTCTTTGCGTCAAATTCGGCGGCGCAGGTATCGACCATTTTATATGAGCAGTCGATCGGCTTCGCATAAAAATCGCCTATCAAGCCGTGCAGCGCTTTGTCGGTGTAGCCGAGCCGTTTTGCCTGCACATAGCTGTCGCCGTCAATGCCGTTTTCGGCAATATGACATTCAAAATCGGCGAGTTTCTTAAGCTTGTTAAGGAAAAAGCGGTCGATGCGTGTTGCCGTGAATATTTCGTCGACCGTCACGCCGCTTTTGAGCGCCTCGAAAACAGTAAAAAGCCGATGATCGTCGGCAATTTTCAGCCGTTCGGCAAGCGGTTTATCGCTCAGCGGCTTTGCGTTCAGCGTATCGAGAGATATTTCGGCGCCGCGTACGGCTTTCATAATCGCCGCCTCAAAGCTTGGTGCGATCGCCATAACCTCGCCTGTCGCCTTCATTTGCGTGCCGAGCTTGCGGGACGCACCGGCGAATTTATCAAACGGCCACTTCGGAAGTTTTACGACCACATAGTCGAGCGCAGGTTCAAAGCAGGCACAGGTTTTTTCGGTAATGTCGTTTTGAATCTCGTCAAGCGTGTAGCCAAGGGCGATCTTTGTCGTAATCTTAGCAATCGGATAGCCGGTTGCCTTTGACGCCAGAGCAGACGAACGCGAAACACGCGGATTGACCTCAATAACGGCATACTGAAAGCTGTCCGGATCAAGCGCAAACTGACAGTTGCATCCGCCGACGATACCGAGTGCGGAAATAATATTGAGCGACGCGCTGCGAAGCATCTGATATTCCTTATCGGAAAGTGTCAGCGCAGGAGCGACTACGATGCTGTCACCGGTATGCACTCCGACGGGATCGAAATTTTCCATACTGCAAACCGCTATAACATTGCCTGCGGCGTCACGCATGGTCTCAAACTCAATCTCTTTCCAGCCGTAAATATAGCGTTCGACAAGCACCTGAGTTATCGGCGACGCGTCCAGTCCGGTTTGGGCGACCGAACGCAGTTCATCGGCGTTATATGCCACGCCGCCGCCCGCACCGCCGAGCGTGAACGCAGGCCTGATTATGACCGGATACCCTATCCGATCGGCTATTTGCAACGCTGTTTCAACATCATTCGCAATGTCGGACGGTATGGTCGGCTCACCGATCGCCTCCATTGTCGATTTGAACAGCTCGCGGTCCTCGGCTTTGTCGATTGCATCGGCGTTAGTGCCGATCAGGCGAACGCCGTGGGATTCTAAAAACCCGTCCTTATTAAGCTGCATGGCAATTGTAAGTCCGGTCTGACCGCCGAGACCCGCAAGCAGTGAATCCGGTTTTTCTTTTTCAATTATCCGCTTGACCGTCTGTTCGGTCAGCGGTTCAAGGTATATTTCGTCGGCAAGCGCTTTGTCGGTCATTATTGTGGCAGGATTGGAATTGACAAGTACGACGTTTACACCCGCCGCCTTCAGCACACGGCACGCCTGTGCTCCGGCGTAATCAAATTCCGCCGCCTGACCGATAACAATGGGGCCTGAACCGATAACCATTACCTTTTTTATGCTTTTATCGAGCGGCATTTACCTGTCACCTCCCATAAGTGAGCAAAACTTGTCAAACAAAAACGAAGTGTCGTGCGGACCGGAGTTTGCCTCCGGATGAAACTGCACGGAAAATGCGCTGTAACCCGGATAATTTATCCCCTCACAGGTGCCGTCATTGGCATTGACAAAGCTGATTTTGCCCTTTTTTACGCTGTCGGACACCACCGCATATCCATGGTTTTGACTGGTAATATAGGTCCGGCTGCCGCCCACCTCACGCACCGGCTGATTTGCGCCTCGGTGACCGTATTTAAGCTTTACCGTCTTGCCGCCGCAGGCGAGCGCAAGCAATTGATGACCGAGACAGATTCCGAAAATGGGCGCTTTGCCGAGCATTTTTTTCAGTTGAGCGATCTCTTTTACATTTTCCGCAGGGTCGCCGGGGCCGTTTGACAGCATTATACCGTCGGGTGCGGATGCGAGTATATCGGCGGCGGAAACCGACGCCGGATATACCGTCACTTCACATCCGCGGTTGCATAATTCACGGATTATATTGCGCTTTGCGCCGTAGTCAATCAGCGCGACGCGAAAGCGCCTTTCGCCGACCGCATCATATGTTTTACGCTTGCCGCAGGTAACGCTTTCAACGGCATTTTTGACGCTGTATTTTGCAACGGCGGCAAGGTTCTTCGGTACACTGTCGCAGAGCATTGCGTTTACCACGCCCTGCTCGCGAATCAATTTGGTTATTTCACGCGTATCGACGCCGCAAATTCCCGGTATACCGTTATCCTTCAGGAATTTGTCAAGATCGTACTGACAGCGAAAATTGGACGGCTGATCGCACCACTCCCGAACGACATATCCTCTGACATGGCACTTGCCCTCGAAATCGTCCTCAATGATGCCGTAATTGCCGATCAGCGGAAAGGTCTGCACGATCTGACCGTAGTAGCTCGGATCGGTCAGCGTCTCGATATATCCGCACATTCCGGTCGTAAAAACCAGCTCGCCGATACTTTCGGTGTCGGCGCCGAACGCCTCGCCCTCAAAAACCGTGCCGTCCTTTAATACAAGATATCTTTTTTTCATATTTATCAACCGCTTATTTTATTAAAGTGTTGCCGCCATGACGGCCTTTATTGTGTGCAGTCTGTTTTCCGCCTCGGCAAAAACCAGCGACCGCTCGCTCTCGAAAACCTCGTTGGTGACTTCCATGTCCTCGCGCCCGAAACGCTCGCACATTTCCCTGCCGATAGCAGTGTTTTTGTCGTGATAGGACGGCAGACAATGCATAAACACAGCCTGTTCGCCGGCGTTATCCATAAGCGCTTTATTCACCTGATACGCCGACAGGGCGGCAATGCGCTCCTCCCACACCTCGACGGGTTCGCCCATTGAGACCCATATGTCGGTATAAATAACGTCGGCATCTTTCGTCGCGGCAAACGGATCTTCCTCAAATCTCAGCGTTGCACCTGTTTCGGCGGCAATTTTTTCACATTCTGCGACAAGCTTCGGGTCGGGAAAGTATTTTTTCGGCGCGCAGGCGGTGAAATTCAAGCCCATCTTTGCACAACCGACCATAAGCGAATTGCCCATATTATATCTCGCATCGCCCATATAGACGAAATTGATTCCCTTTAGACGGCCGAAATGTTCCTTAACGGTCAGAAAATCGGCAAGTATCTGAGTCGGGTGGAATTCATTGGTCAAGCCGTTCCAAACCGGCACGGAAGCATATTCGGCAAGCTGTTCGACGATTTCCTGACCGTAACCGCGGTATTCAATGCCGTCGAACATTCCCGACAGCACACGCGCAGTATCGGCAATGCTCTCCTTTTTACCGATTTGAGAGCCCGACGGATCGAGATAGGTCGAACCCATACCGAGATCGTGCGCCGCCACCTCAAATGCACAGCGTGTACGGGTACTCGTTTTTTCAAATATCAGCGCTATATTCTTACCCTTGCACAGTTCGTGCGGCTCACCCGCTTTTTTCTTTGTTTTCAGCTCGGCGGCAAGGTCGAGAAGAAAACCAATCTGTTCGGGAGTAAAATCAAGCAGTTTAAGAAAATCTTTGCCTTTCAAGTTCATTTCATTCGTCCTTTCGGTTTGTCAGACGGCACAGGCGTTTTTAATCACACCGAGTGCCTTGTTCAGCAGTTCATACGGTATATTGAGCGCCGGCAGCAGCCGCACCTTATTTTTCGCTTTCAGCACAAGCACGCCGTTTTTCATGCAGTCGGCAACAACATTGGAAGCGTCACGCTCGGTCTCGATGCCGAGCATCAGCCCGAGCCCCGTTACCGATTTTACGCCGCTTGCTCCTGCAAGCTCGTCACATATAAAGTGCGACTTTTCCCGTATCGAGGCAAGCAGTTCATCGTCAATGCGTGAAATAACATTCAGCGCTCCGGCACAGCATACGGGGTTGCCGCTGAATGTAGAGCCGTGGCTGCCGGCAGTGAACACTTCGGCAACCTTTTCACCGAGCATGGTTGCGCCGAGCGGCAAGCCGCCCGCAAGCCCCTTTGCGGTTGAAACAATATCGGGCGTAATTCCGTAATTCATGTAGCCGTATAACATTCCGCTGCGGCCGTTGCCGATCTGCACCTCATCGGCGATAAGCAGCAGATCGTTCTCTGCGGCAAATTCGCTCAGTGCCGTTAAAAAGCTGCCGTCAAGCGGATTTACACCTCCCTCACCCTGCACGACTTCAAACATAACAGCGGCGCATTTGTTGCCGTCGGCAAGTCGCTTTACCGAGTCGATATCGTTCGCGTCGGCATAAAGAAAGCCGTCGGTGAGCGGTGTAAAATCTTTATGAAACACATCCTGTCCCGTTGCGGCAAGGGTGGTTACCGTCCTGCCGTGAAAGCTGTTCTTGAGGGTGATTATGTTGTAATATCCGTCGCCTTTTTTGTCGGCGGCGTATTTACGGGCGGCTTTAATTGCACATTCGTTTGCTTCCGCGCCCGAGTTGGAGAAAAACACTTTTTTCATTCCTGTACGCTCGCAAAGGGTCTGTGCGAGACGAACACACGGCTCGGTGTAATACAGATTTGACGAATGCTGAAGGGTGGCAAGCTGATCGGTAACGGCGCTTATCCAACTTTCATCGGCAATACCGAAGGTATTAACGGCAATACCGCTGCCCATATCTATGTATTCCCTGCCCTCTGCGTCAAAAAGCAGAGAGCCTTTTCCGCTGACAAGCTCGATCGGAAAACGGGCATAAGTATTGGCAATATATTTTTTATCCTGCTCAAAAATATTTTTCACGGCTTACTGTTCATCTCCCTTAAACATCGTTCCGATACCCTCGTCGGTCAGCGTCTCTATCAATATCGAATGAGGCACCCGTCCGTCGATTATAAACACCTTATGAACGCCCCATTTTATAGCGTTTGTACAGCACTCCACCTTCGGTATCATGCCGCCGCTTATTACGCCGTCGGCGATAAGCTCGGGCGCTTGAGAAACCAATATCTGCGGAATAAGAGTGGACGGATCATCTTTATCACGCAGGATGCCCGCAATATCGGTAAGAGTTATGAGGCTCTCGGCGTGCAGCTCGCCGGCGATCTTTGCCGCCGCCGTATCTGCGTTAATGTTGTAAACATTGCCTTCGCTGTCACAGCCGACGGTCGATATGACCGGAATGTAGCCCTTTTCAATAACGTCAAGTATAGGCGCTACATTGACACCGGTGATCTCACCAACATAACCGAGACGCTCATCCTTTGCTCGCGCCTCTATCATGTGCCCGTCCATTCCGGACAGTCCGATCGATTTGCCGCCCTTTATCTGTATCATGTTAACAAGGCTTTTGTTTATCTTGCCTGCAAGCACCATTTGGACAATGTCCGCCGTCTCCTTATCGGTTACTCTCAGACCGTTGACAAACTCGCTTGTTTTGCCTATCTTTTGCAGCATATCGGTGATCTCGGGGCCGCCGCCGTGTACTAGCACGACCTTTACGCCGATAAGCGACAGCAAAACGATGTCGCGTATGACCGAGTCCTTGAGCTTGTCGTTTATCATTGCGTTGCCGCCGTACTTGATGACGACAATCTTGCCGTTATACTCCTGAATATACGGCAGTGCGTGCACCAGTATGGACGCGCGTTTTGCATTTGAAATCTCCATTATCAATCACCTCACAATAACGTTATATCAGGTACGGTAGTCGCCGTTTATTTTCACATAATCGTATGTCAGATCACAGCCCCACGCGGTTGCCGTACAGTCACCGGAATTCAGCCCTGTCAGTATCTCGATCTCTTACTCGAGCAGTATTTCTTTTGCTTTTTCCTCGGAAAAATCAATGCCTGCACCCGATTTGCATACCGCGATCTCGCCCTTTGCCGAGCGGAATGAAACATCAATCTTATTTACATCGACCGGCGCCTTGCTGTAACCGATAGCGCACAGCACTCTGCCCCAGTTGGCGTCGGCGCCGAACATTGCCGCTTTGGTAAGTGACGAGCAGATTACGCTCTTTGCCACAGTCTTAGCGATATCGGTCGTTTTTGCTCCGCTGACCTCACATTCAAGCAGCTTGGTTGCGCCCTCTCCGTCGCCCGCAATGCAGCGGCACAGATGAACGGTCACCGTATTGAGCGCCTGCATAAAAGCGTCAAAATCCGCACCGTCGCAGGTAATTTCGGTGTTGCCCGCCATGCCGTTTGCAAGGACGGTGACCATATCGTTGGTCGAGGTATCGCCGTCGACACTGACCATATTAAAGGTATCCGCAATATCGGTGGAAAGTGCTTTTTGCAGCATATCTGCGCTGACAGCACAGTCGGTGGTGATGAAAACCAGCATGGTAGCCATGTCGGGATGTATCATGCCGGAGCCTTTTGCAATGCCGCCTATCCTGCATTCCGTGCCGCCGACCGTAAAGCTGACTGCGATCTCCTTAACGCGCGTGTCGGTCGTCATAATGCCCTCGGCGGCATTCAGACTGCCGTCGGCGGCAAGTCCGCTGACAAGCAAAGGTATTCCCGCCTTGATAGGCGCTATATCGAGCGGCTGGCCGATAACTCCGGTAGACGCGACAACCACATCATCTGACGCGATATTCATCTGAGCTGCAAGCAGATCGCTCATTTGCTCGGCAATTTCGATACCGTTTGCATTGCAGGTGTTGGCATTGCCGCTGTTGCAAATTATCGCCTGCGCCGTACCGTCGGCAATGTGCGCCTTTGTCACTATAAGCGGCGCACCTTTGACCAGATTGGTCGTGTATACTGCCGCGGCGGTCGCCTTTTTCTCGCTGAAAATAAGCGAAAGGTCGCGTTTTTCCTTGTTCTTACGGATGCCGCAATGTATTCCGTTAGCGGTAAAGCCCTTTGCGGCGCAAACACCGCCGTCTATAATTTTCAACATTATAATTCACCCTTTTTATTTCAGTATGTCGAGTCCTTTTGTTATATCGGCGCCAAGCACCATGTTCAGGCACTCGACAGCGGCACCGGACGCCCCTTTACCGAGGTTATCGTACCGTGCGATAAGTAAAATGCGCTCGTCATTTCCGCACACGGTTATCTGCATATCATCCCTGTCGGACAAATGAGCCGCCGAAATGAAGCCTTGCTCGTCAATGCTTTCGCAGTATTTTACCATCGGACCCGTGTATTTGTCGG
>USQH01000043.1 GCA_900556765.1 uncultured Oscillospiraceae bacterium | reverse complement strand
GATGACTCCGATTTGTATGTATGCTCCTGCTCCTCGTCGATTATTACCAAGCCGAGATTGTCAAACGGAGCAAATACAGCCGATCGTGTACCGATCGCAACGACCGCTTCTCCCCTCTTTACCCGTTTCCACTCGTCCATCCGCTGCCCCATCGACATTGCTGAATGGAAAACGGCGACCTTACCGCCATAGCGGTTGTGAAAAAGCGAAAGAGTCTGCGGCGTAAGAGATATCTCAGGCACCATCACGATCGCCTGCTTTCCGGAGGTGGTAACCTCGTCAACAAGGCGGAGGAATACCTGTGTTTTTCCGCTGCCTGTAACGCCGTACAGCAGTGCCGCACCGCCCTTTTGCGAGCGGTATATTTCCATAAGCCGTTCAAACGCCGTCTGCTGCTCGTCGGTAAGAACTATCTCGCGTCTGTCCTCAGGGCGGTCGGTGTCCAGCACCGAGCGATATACCTCCTCATCGAACAGCTCAACCACGCCTTTTTTATGCAACGCCGTAACTACGGCAGTCGTGATTCCCGTAAAATAGCACAGTTCCTTGACCGAAGCAGCGCCGGACATTTTAAGTAATTCGACAACGTCGGACTGTTTCTTAGTCAGCTTTTCACTATCGTCATAGCCGTCACTCAGCCGAGCCATTTTAAGTGTGGCATCGCCCATTCTGCGGACGGCATCATCAAAGCGGCTGATAAGCCCCTTTGCCGCCATTTTGTCAAGTAAATCACTGTCATGCGACAGTCCCAAAATATCGAGCAGGCGCTCACGTTCAACCTGCGCGCCCGACTGACGAAGGCACTTTATCACCTGTTGCTCGTCGTCGCTTAAAGACTGCTCGCACTGCTCGTCCACCTTACCGAGCCGATAGCCGCTGACAAGCTGCATACCGATCCCGGCGGGAATCATTAGATGTATGATGTCAAAGTAGGTGGAAAATGTGCGCTCCTTTAACCATTGGGCAAGGCGCAGCATCTCTTCGGAAAGCAACGGCGATGAATCAATAACCGAGTTGATCGGCTTCAGCTTTTCAAACTCGGTAGTCTCGCCGACCGACATTATCATTCCCTGGCGCTTGCGGTTGCCGTGTCCGAAAGGAACAAGAACACGGCAACCGGGCTGAGCCGACTCGACCATATCATATGGTACAAGATAGTCGTACGGCTTGTCAAAATGATATGCCGTATGGTCGATAACGATATGTGCGACCACAGCACTCCTCATGACAAGCCACCTCCGTCTGCGTTATATATCTGTTTAATTTACCTTTTCTTGGATTTCCCTGCCGATAAAAATCAGTCGTTGAGTCCCTTTTCTTCAGCGAGTTCATCAATAGCAAGGCTTACCGGCTTTTCAACCAGTATGTCATGCTCCTGCTCCGCCTTTTCGGAAATATGACGAGCCTTGTCGGCTACGTCGTGAACGAGCTGATAGCGATTTTCGTAATTGTTGATAAGTTTACCGATTGCGGGATTTAACATTTGTAATACACCTCATGAATTTTTGATTTGGTTACTGATAATATTATACAACTCGTCGACTGCCGTTTCAAGAACATCGTTGACGACGATATAATCGTACTCATCGCGGCGTGCAATCTCTGCCTTAGCCTGATCGAGACGCTTTTTGACCGTATCCGCGGCTTCGGTTCCTCTGCCTGACAGACGATCCTCCAGCACCTCCATAGACGGCGGCATGATAAACACGCTTT
The DNA here is from genome assembly GCA_900556765.1 of uncultured Oscillospiraceae bacterium. GTDB lineage: Bacteria > Bacillota > Clostridia > Oscillospirales > Acutalibacteraceae > UMGS1976. The sequence goes on along the minus strand of USQH01000043.1, from coordinate 8,566 downwards.
TAATCTGCGGCATATTCTTTCTGACATTTGCGGCACCGTTCACATCGATCTCCAATATAATAACATCGCCGTTTTTGATAGCGTCATCGATGGGCTTTTTCGGAGTGCCGTAATAATTCTCCAAATATTCGTTATACTCAAGCAGTTCGCCGTTTTCTATCATTTTCTCAAACCGGTCGCGCGAAACGAAAGTGTATTTTTCATCCTCCTTCGGATCGCCGCGTCTCGGACGCGTGACCGTGGAAATGGAAAACCTGATCTCCGGATGCTGCTCAAACAACGTCCTCAGTATAGTATCCTTTCCGCTGCCGGACGGACCGGAAACGATAAGTGCAAAGCCTTTACTCATCCTCATCTACCCCTTCATCATAGGTGACATCTTCCGCTTCGCTGATACGGTTTGTCACAGTCTCGCACTGCAAATAGGTCAGGATGATATGATCACTATCGGTCACTATGACCGCTCGTGTGCGACGCCCGTGCGTCGCGTCGATAAGAACGCCGCGTTCCTTTGCCTCCTGCACTATTCGCTTTATGGGAGCAGACTCCGGCGACACGATAGCCACGATGCGATTCTCAGCGACCATATTGCCGAATCCGATGTTGACCAGCTTCAAAATGTCTCACCTTTGCTTAATATAGTATACTCATTACTCAATATTCTGTATCTGTTCGCGTATTTTTTCTATTTCCGCCTTGATATCCACGACAGTGTGCGCTATCTCGATGTCCTGCGCCTTTGAACCGATCGTGTTAGCCTCCCTGTTCATTTCCTGAACGATAAAGTCAAGCTTTCTGCCGACCGCATCGTTTGAATTCATCAGATCGGTCAACTGCTTAATATGACTGCGAAGTCGCACCGTTTCCTCGGCGACGGCAATCTTGTCCGCAAATATCGCCGTCTCGGTCAGCAGACGCGCCTCGTCAACGGATGCGTCGCCGAGCAGTTCCTTTATGCGATTTTCAAGCTTTTCGCGATAGGCGGCGACCGTCTGCGGCGAGCGCTGCTCAACAAAAGCGACCTTTTCAAGTATAAATTCGACGCGACCGGCAACGTCATCATACAGTTTTTTGCCTTCGACAGCGCGCATTTTAGCGAAGCCGTCAACTGCCGCCGCGACAGTTTCCTCCACCACCGACCAGACATAGTCCTCGTCAAGCGCTTTTTTCTTCACAGTGAACAGTTCCGGAAAGCGCGAAAGAGTCACTGCGCTCAAGTCGTTTTTCAAGCCGTATCTTTCCGAAAGTTCGCCGACGGCGTTAACATAACCTGACGCGAGTGCATGATTTATCTCAATCTCAACATCGTCACCTTCCGTCATATTGACCGTCAGGAAGAGATCGACTTTACCTCTTGAAATGCGCTGCTGGCAAAAGCTTTTCAGCTTGTCCTCTAAAAAGTTGAAGCCGCGCGGAACGCGAGATGAAAACTCAAAGTATCTGTGATTTACCGAACGAAGCTCGACTGTAACGGAAATATCATCGCGGACGGTTTCCGCTCTGCCGTAGCCGGTCATGCTGCTAACCATATTCAACACCGCTCACTTTCTAACATACTGTGCACAAAACTGCTGCTCATGATTTTGACGTATTTCAGATTACCGTAATCATTTAATTTTATCAAATTATACCGCCGTTTGTCAATATCAACGGCACATTTATACAGACTGATGCTCCGAAAAATTGTAAAACGGTGGAAATCAATTGATTTCCACCGTTTTTGGAGCTGGTAATGTGACTCGAACACACGACCTGCTGATTACGAATCAGCTGCTCTACCGACTGAGCTATACCAGCATATTTTGTTACGCCCGACTATTATAACAGCACGCAACGAAAAATGCAAGACCGCGAAGCAAATTTCGCGGCCTTTTTTCATAACATATTTCAAATGCAGATTAAAACCGGGATTTTAAACAAGCGGCAAATTATCCGATTATCAGGTCCTGCAAAGTCCTGAACTCATAGTTTCCGTTATCAAGCAAATCAAAATGTCCGAGAACATTGCCGATACCGCGCGCGACGCAAGTTTGATAATTTTCGGCGACGGTGACCTTTATCCCGATGTAATTGGAAAGGCAGTCTGCCATACCTATAAGCTGCGACGTGCCGCCGCAAAGATATATGCCGTCCTCCGCTATGTCTCCCACAAGCTCAGGCGGCGTTTTGTCAAGAACATTGCGTACAGCCTCGCAAATGCTGTAAACCACGTCCGATATAGCCTCGCTCACCTCGTTCGCGGTTATCTCCACCGTTCGCGGCATACCGGTGGACGCATTAACACCCTTTGCACAAATGGCGATCTCGACCGGTCGCGGCAGAGCCGAACCGACCTGACACTTTATCGACTCGGCGGTATGTGTGCCGATAAGCAAATTGTATTCGCGTTTCATATAATCAATAATGGCGTTGTCAATATCAATTCCGGCGACGCGCACCGACTCACACTTTGACAGTCCGCCCATTGAAATAACGGCAACATCGGTAGTGCCTGCGCCGACATCAACAACAATGGTTCCGTGCGGGCGCTTAAAGTCGATGCCCATGCCGAGAGCCGCGGCGACAGGAGATTCGATCGGGCAAACACTGCGCGCTCCTGCGCTTTGTACCGCGTCCACTATCGAGCGCTGCTGTACCCACGTTATATTTGCCGGCATGGAAACAATAACGCGCGGCTTGGTCATCTTTTTACCGCAGACTCGCTGAATATAACAGTGAAGCATATGCTCGGCAACGGTATAATCGGCAATAACGCCGCGCTCAATCGGGCAAACGGGGCGATATCTGCCGGGCGCTCTGCCGATAGCTTCAAACGCTTCCTTGCCGAATTTATAGGGGCTGTTGTCATACTCCTCCATCAGAACGACCGACGGCTGACTGAGCACGATCTTTTTCGACCGCACGATAGTCGTAGTTTGCGTTCCGAGGTCTACTCCCAAATCAGTAAACATGATTTCTCCAATCAATACGTTTTATGTAAACAAAAATCAATTTTAATCTTTCATTTTGATTATATAACAAAGACATTTTCATGTCAATTTGAATATTTTGCGGCACAAAAAGCAATGCATGTAACCTTCATCGCTCCCGCTGACAACAAGCACTCGGCACATTCGCACAGAGTCGCGCCGGTGGTAGTTACATCGTCGATCAGCAGAACGTGCTTTCCGGAAACGCTTTTGTCCGCCGCATAAACTCCGCGCACATTTTCCCTGCGCTCCAGTCCGGTCAGCGTATGCTGTCGCTTGTTTTCGCGTATCTTTTTCAAAGCGTGTGCGTAAAGCGGAACGCCGAGCGCTGCGGCGGCGCTTTTTGCTATCAGCAGCGATTGATTGTATCCGCGCTCACGCACTGCACACGGAGTCATAGGCACTGCGGCAACAATGTCAAAATCGGTATCTCGCAGTTTCGACGCCTTTTGCGCGCACATCTCGCCCATTGGTTTCGCGTTGTCGGGAGCAAAGGCAAATTTCAGCCGTTTGACCGCGGACGATGCCGCCGATGTATAGTAAAACGGAGCGTGAATGGCATACTTAGTGCCGTAATAGGAAACGATTTTTGTCCGTTTTGTACGGCAATCGGACAGACGTTTTCTGCATTCATCACAGAGGTAAACGCACATGTCGGTAACTTTGCCGCAGCAAATGCATTTGGTCGGAAAGAGCAGCGCCGCCATTCGATCGGGCAGCGTTGCTCCGCGACTCTCAAGCTTTCTCATTTCGGTCCTCCGCCAGCATGGCTTTCAGTCCCGTATAGCGGCGCGTGCGCTTATTGTTATGCACCATTTCATTGACAACATCCGCCGAACCGACAAGCACCAGCAGCTTTTTGGCGCGCGTAACAGCGGTATACAGCAAATTACGGTACTTTAACTGCGGCGGTGTATCAAGCACCGGCAGTATTACGCAGTCAAACTCACTGCCCTGACTTTTATGCACCGTTACGGCGTACGCAAGCTCAAGCTGTTCAGCGTCGTCAAATGTGTAAAAAGCGTTGCGGTCGTCGAATCGAACGACAATCCTATCGGACTTTATGTCAACTGAAATCAATATGCCGACGTCGCCGTTGAAAACGCCTGTGCCGTCGCTTCCGTCATCGCGCTCCCACATCAGATCGTAATTATTTTTGATTTGCATGACCTTATCGCCCTCACGCAGAATAAAGCCGCGCTGTTTCATTTCTCGTTTACCCAAAGCGGGCGGATTAAGGCGCTGCTGTATGAGGTTATTTACATTTACAGTGCCCATTTCGCGCTTTCGCGACGGGCAAAGCACCTGAATATCTCCGCCGGCAAGGAAATCGTACGCCTCCGGCAAGCGGCGGCAATAAAGATCGCATACCGTTTCGGCTCCGTCAGCGGCGTTCATGCGCGGCAGATAGAAAAAGTCGGTATCCTTTCGGCTGAGGTCGGGTTCTTCACCGCTGACGATACGATGTGCGTTAGTTATTATCGTACTTTGGAGCGCCTGACGGAAGATCTCGGTAAGCTCAACCACCGGTACACGTCCGCTCTCGATAATATCGCCGAGCACATTTCCCGCTCCTACCGACGGAAGCTGATCGGAATCGCCGACAAGTATCAGACGGCAGCCGAACGGCATTGCACGCAGCAGATTTTCAAACAGCATTATGTCAACCATCGACAGCTCGTCCGCAATTATTACATTGCAGTCGAGAGGATTCCGCTCATTACGCATAAAAACAGGGCGGTCGCCTTGTCCCCACTCGACTTCGAGCAGACGGTGGATCGTCTTTGCCTCGTAGCCGGTGACCTCCGACATTCGTTTTGCGGCGCGTCCTGTAGGTGCGGTAAGGCAAATTTTAAGCCCCTGCTTTTCAAACAGGTGTATTATTCCGTTAAGCGTGGTCGTTTTGCCAGTACCGGGGCCGCCGGTCAGCACCATAACGCCCGAGACCAGCGCGTTGCTCACCGCCTTGCGCTGAAGAGCCTGATACTCAATATCAAGCTCATTTTCAATAGCGCTGATTTGAGCGTCAATATCGTCGCTCTGCTCAAACTTGCTGTGTGCAAGGTCGATCAGACGGCGTGCAGAATAAAACTCGGCGCGGTACATATTCGGCAGATAGGCAAACTGCCTGCCGTCCATTTCGGTAAGAAAAAGTCGGTTTGAACCGCACATATATTCAATGGTCGAAGCAATCTTTTCCGGATCTATACCAAGTAAAGACGCCGACAGCGAGCTTAGCTTGTCGAGGGGTATGCAGGTATGGCCGTTTTGCAGGTTGTGGCGCAAAACATACTCGATACCCGCATATACGCGAAAGGCGAAATCCTGCTCAAAGCCAAGCTCCGACGCCATCATATCCACGCGTTCAAAATCGAGCCAAAGTTCGTCACAGCAAAGATAAAAAGGGTTCGCTTTTATACGGTCGAGCGCACCCGCTCCGAACAACTTATACACGGCAAGCGATTCATCCGAAGTAAAACCGTACTGCGCCAAAAAGAGCATTACCTCTCGCATACCGAACTGCTTCATAAATTCATTATATATCTGATTGGCACGATGCTCTGTGATGCCCTTTAGCTGCGTAAGACGCTGCGGATCCTTTTCGATTACTTCGAGTGAATTTTCGCCGAATTTATCGACTATTCTCTTGGCAGTAGCCGGTCCGACGCCTTTTATACCGCCCTCTGACAAATATCTGAGTATCGCCGCGGCGGTAGACGGCATTTTGCGCTCGCACATCTGCGCCTTAAACTGGCGGCCGAACGTAGGATGCGTGTCAAATGAGCCGACCAGCTCCAATGTTTCTCCGACCGATATCATCGGAAATGTGCCGACAACGGTTATCAGCTCGCTGTCGGTCGAAAGTTCAAGAACGGTGAAGCCGTTTTGTTCATTATGAAAGGTTATGTACTCGACCGTACCCTCTAACTTTTGCTCGTCTGCCACCGTTCTCACTCCCCCATTCTTTTTCACATCTGATTATTTTATTTCAGCACTTCATCTATTACGTCGCTTCGGTCGTATATCGAAACCATAGGCTCACCGTTAGCATACATTTTTGCAAGCAGCAGCGTCTCCTCATCCAGTCCGAGGTCAACGGCGGCGACCCTGTCGATACCGCTGCATTTGGCAAGCTCGACACTGTGTCGAAGTGCAAACTCAGCCGTGTTATTATCAAGAGCGGTAAGGATCACCGTTTTTTCGTCATGATCGCATCTGACGATCAGCGACCATATCAGACGAACGAAACACGAAAGTCCGTAAACCGCAAGGCCGACAGTTACTACATATATCAGCATTTCAACCATGATAAACGCCCCTGACAGCAGTATATGCCGCAAAGCGTATTCGTGTGCAGATAAAGGCAGGCCGCTGAAAAACGGCGGCCTGCAAAACATATAAGCTCTGAATTTGTAGCTATGACTGCTTAATATCGGCAGTATAGACTCCTGCCGCCCACAGCGTTGGATGATTACGAACCTTAACAGTCACAGGTACGCCGCTGTGCTCGCCCTTACTATATGTCGACATATCGGCAATAACTGAAATATCGTCGACACTCAGCGATCGCAAAGCGGAGGTCGGTCCGATAATAGTAACAGAAAAACTGTTCATAGTCGCAGAAAGGCCTTTTGTAACGTTCTTCGGCGAAAAACAAGAGTTGTCCACAATCACAGTACGCGACGAAAAGCCTCCGAGATCAAGTGTTACCGTAACCTCTACAATGCCGTCGCTGCTTTCAACCGATTCCGGCATGACGATGCTCTGCGTAAACACGGTTGATGTGGGCGTAATATCGGCAAAATCAATCGGTTCCAAATCAACCGACTTGAGTTTTTCGATCACGCTCGGAGCTCCCTTAACCGTTACGGTGGAAACATCGGTAGTCGCCTTTATCGGATTCTTATCGGGAGCATTTGCAAATGTAACGACAACCGGCACTTCCTTTTTCATAGAGATCGGTACGGTCACGGTCGCCTTGTCAAACTCGGTGAAGATATAATCGCTCTTGATTTCGTTTCCGTTCGAGTCAAACAAGTGAATACTGCCGTCAAAATCGGCAGTTTCCTTGATAAGCTGATTCACATCGGCAAGTGCAACAACACTTGCAACACTGTCGATTACCGACTGGGCGCCGGTAATACGAATCTGCGCCTCGTCAGAATTGGTGATCTTTGCGGCGTCGGCTATAAGCCCCTCCGGCGCGGAAACATTGGAAGCTTTAGCGGTAACATCAAAAATTTCGCCTTCACGATTAAATACATCAGTCATAACGGTGACCTGCGTCAAGCTCATATCCTTAACGCTGAAATTTTTGTTATTGCTGCCGTCAAGAGTCCATGTATTTACTCCCTGTCCCGTTACATTAGCTGTAATATTGACGTCGTTCGGCGAAAGAGCGCTGATAACGTCATATTTTCCCGAAACCGTAACATCAAGCGTTATTTCTGAATTTTGTATGACCTCGTAGCCGTCGGCGGCAAGTGCCGGACTGACCTTGAATATAACGGGGACGTTGCCGATGACCCGCGTGGTAACCGGATTGTTGACCTGAAAGAGATTGAACCAAATAATAAACGAGGCAACAAGAGAAAGAATTGCCAGAACGCGGTTGCTTCTGAGCAGTTTTGACAACGAATTACTTATCCGAGTCATTCTTATTACCTCCGATCGATTTCAGCCTTGAAAGCAGCGAGCGGTCGTCGGAATTGGAATCGTCGATGATAAGCTCACGCTCAAGCAATTCGCGCAGCGTGACCATATTATATCCGCGGCGCAAAACGCCGTTCATCGCGACCGAGATATTTCCCGTTTCCTCAGACACGACTACTACGATCGCATCCGAGTTTTCGCTCATGCCGATAGACGCGCGATGGCGCGTGCCAAGCTCACTGTCAATGTTATGGTTTTGAGTAAGCGGTAATATGCATCCGGCGGCATAAACTCTGCCGTTTCGGATGATGGTAGCGCCGTCATGCAACGGCGCATTGTGGAAGAATATGTTGCCGATAAGCTCGACCGTGGCATCGGCATCAACAACAGTACCCGTCTTTATAATATCACCGAGGCGCGTGCTGCGCTCAAACACAATGAGTGCTCCGGTCTTGCTATTCTGAAAATTCTGACAGGCACGGCTGACGGCGTCAATGCACGACTCGACAGCGGCGGTATCGCCCGATTTCGGCTTTCGTCCGAGAATGCCCAAATTGGTACGGCTGACAAGCTCAAGTGCACTGCGTATCTCCGGCTGAAAAATAACGGCAATAGCGATGACGCCCTGTCCAATCACGGCGTTAAGTATCGTTTTGAGCGTGATCATATCCAACCACGCCGAGATCGCCCATGCCGCAATTATTATCAAAACGCCGTAAATCAGCTGTTTCGCCCTTGTTTGGCGAACAATCTGCACCAGCTTATAGATAACAAAAGCAACGATCAAAATATCAATAAGGTCAACGATGCTGAAAGCACTCATGACCAGCGCAAAATGCGTAAACCACGACTGTATGACCTTAAAAAACGCACCCATGCCCGGCAGCCTCCTTTTTTCATATAATAAAAACAACCATACACTTTTATTTTAACATAAATTGCAA
>USQH01000042.1 GCA_900556765.1 uncultured Oscillospiraceae bacterium | reverse complement strand
GACCGTCGCTGTAGCGGCGGCCGAACATCAGTCGGCCGGTGAACTCGTCGACGATAATGACCTCTCCGTCCTTTACGACGTAGTCGATATCGCGGTGCATAATGGCATTTGCCTTTATCGCCTGATTTATATAGTGTGCAAGGCTGGTATTGTCTGGATCGCTGAGGTTTTCAACATTAAAAAACGACTCTGCCTTTTTCGTGCCGCTTTTTGTAAGCACGCATGTCTTTGCCTTTTCGTCGACGACAAAATCGCCGTCGTACTGTTCGTCGATATCCTCCTTGGAATCGGTTTCACGAACCTTTACCATTTTAAGCGTTTTGGCAAACTTATTGGCTGTCAGATACATATCGCTCGATGAGTCGCCCTTACCGGAAATGATAAGCGGTGTGCGCGCCTCGTCTATAAGTATTGAGTCCACCTCGTCAACAATTGCAAAAGCGTGACCGCGCTGCACTCTGTCAGTCTTTTCGATGACCATATTGTCACGAAGATAATCAAATCCGAGTTCATTGTTTGTGCCGTAGGTTATATCGGCGGCATAAGCGGCTCTGCGCTCGGCGTTATTCATGTCGTGAACGATCAGTCCTACCGAAAGGCCGAGGAAACGATACACCTTACCCATCCACTCGGAGTCGCGTCGTGCAAGGTAATCGTTTACCGTAACGATATGGACGCCGTTTCCTGTCAGTGCGTTCAGATAGGCAGGCAGTGTGGCGACAAGTGTTTTACCTTCGCCGGTCTTCATCTCGCTGATACGGCCCTGGTGCAGTATGACGCCGCCGACAAGCTGAACGGGATAGTGCTTCATCCCCAGCACGCGCCATGCCGCCTCACGGCAAACGGCGAATGCTTCGGGGAGCAGGCTGTCAAGCGACTCGCCTGACTGATATCTTTCCTTAAATTCGTCGGTTTTTCCGCGCAGTTCCTCGTCGGAGAGCTCTGCCGTTTTATCTTCGAGCGCGAGTATCTGATCGACGATCGGATTGACATGCTTTAGCTCGCGCTTTGAATAATTCTTTGTAAACAGCTTTGCAAAATTCATTATTTGAAACTTCCTTTCCGGCGAAATCGTTTCGCCAACAGGCATATTTTAAAGTATTATACCATATATGCGCCGTCGAATAAAGGATTTTTTTATTTTTTAAACATTTACTTCCAAAATATGACGTATATCATCGCACCATGTTTTTTTACAGTTCGGTGTCAAGCCGATAAACATACAACAAATAACGGTTTTGGTAATAAAAAGCTTGACTATTGGCGGACGTGTTGATATAATAATCGGTGCTAATGAAATTTGATCGTTAGCTTCCTTGCTCCCTTTTCGGGGGCCAAAAGTCCATAAGGAGGTGCTTAAATAATGAAAAGCTCATACGAAGCAGTGCTGGTCTTTTCAGTAAGCAAGGGTGAAGAAGCTACTACCGCTCTGGTAGAAAAGTTCAAGTCCCTTATCGCTGAAAACGCCACCATCGAAAACGTAGACGAATGGGGCAAGCGCAAGCTCGCTTATCTCATCGACGACGAAGCCGAAGGCTACTATGTTTTGATCAATTTCGAGAGCGAAGCCGAATTCCCGGCAGAGCTTGACCGTATCACTAACATTACCGACGGCGTTCTGCGTTCTATGATTATTAAGAAGTAAGGAGATAGCAAATAATGAACAGTATAATCATTATGGGTCGTCTGACCGACAATCCCGAACTTCGAAAAACCCCGAACGACATTTCGGTCACTTCGTTCTCCGTGGCCGTTGACCGTCCCTATCGCAGCGGCTCTGACCGCCAGACCGACTTCTTCAACTGCACAGCTTGGAGAGGCACTGCGGAATTTATATCCAAGTATTTCGCCAAGGGTCAGATGATCGCGATCGAGGGAAGCATGCAGTCGCGCCGCTATGACGACCGCGACGGCAACAAGCGCACAGCTTGGGAGATTCAGGTCAATCAGGCGCATTTCTGCGGATCAAAGAACGAAAACGTGAACGGCGGATTCAGCCGCGGCTCCGATGCCGCGCCGTCCTACTCCAACGCCGACGCCGGTGATTTCACCGAGCTTGACGGCGGAGACGACGATCTCCCGTTCTGATCACAAAATTTTCATGGGCGCTTTTGCCCATTATCTCACCTGTAAAAGGAGGTAAATCACAATGGAAAGAAACGAAAGACCTAACCGCGGCGCCAAGAGAGGCCGCAAAAAGGTTTGCTCATTCTGTGTTGACAAAGTCGAGAGCATCGACTACAAGGATATTGCCAGACTTCGCAAGTATGTTTCCGAGAGAGGTAAGATCCTCTCCAGAAGAACTACCGGCACCTGTGCCCGCCATCAGCGCGCACTGACCGTAGCTATCAAGCGCGCTCGTCATATTGCGCTTCTCCCCTACACCTGCGACTGATAATATTTTCAATCAACTTAACAGCCCGACGAATCCTGTTGCGATTTCGTCGGGCTGTTTTTTATTTCTCAGTTTTATTAGTTTTTATTCTTTTAGTCGTTGCCGTTTTTTCATCGGTATCGGATGAGTTCTTTGACTTTTTGGCAGTAGGATCGACAGGCAGCCGGCAATATATCTTTGTATTCTCATAAATAATCTGCGCCAGCCAGTCATTTATGCAGCCGCCGTCTATACGCCAACGCCAGTTGCCTCCGACAGTGGACGGCTCATTCATGCGAGCGTCGCTGTCCAGTCCCATAAAATCCTGCATCATCATGATAGCCGTATCGGCGGGACTCGCCCATGCAGATTTAATCATACCCCAATTAAAGCCTTCGGCGCTGTTTATACGCAAATACCGACGTGCATACTCGACATCGGCAGGATCGGCACTGTGCGTCCATCCAATGATCGTATCGTTGTCGTGCGTACCGGTATAAACAACGCAGTTGTGCGAATAAGTGTGCGGTAAATAGTCGCTTTCCTCGCGTGAGTCAAATGCAAACTGCAATATCTTCATGCCAGGGAAACCGGTCTGTTTGAGCATTTCCCTCACCTCATCGGTCAAAAAGCCGAGATCCTCCGCAATTATCGGCAATTCACCGTAAAGCTGTTTTACGCGATCAAACAGTTTTATTCCCGGTCCCTTGCGCCAAACACCGTTTTTTGCCGTCTTATCTCCTGCGGGAATAGAGTAATACGACTCAAATCCGCGAAAATGGTCAATCCGCAGCACATCATATATCTTCAGCGAGTGGGATATGCGGCGGCACCACCATTCATAACCGTTTTTCTCCATTTCAGCCCAGTTGTACAGCGGATTGCCCCAAAGCTGTCCGTCCTCCGAAAACGCATCTGGCGGGCAACCTGCGACCTCGACCGGATGTCCCTTTTCATCAAGGTCAAATTGTGACGGCTGTGACCACACATCGGCGCTGTCGGCTGCGACATATATAGGCATATCTCCGATTATCTTCACACCAAGCGAATTTACATACTTTTTAAGTGCAAACCACTGGCTGTGGCATAGATACTGCTGCATTTTATAGAATCCGATGTCGTCGGCAAGAGTCTGGCGTGCAAGATGCAGCGCATCCTCATCACGCATACGCAGTGGTTCATCCCACTCGCTCCATGCTTTGCCAGAAAAGGCGTTTTTGAGCGCCATATAAAGTGCAAAGTCGTCCAGCCACCACGCACTATCCTCACAAAATCGATCGTAATCGGCAGGAATATTAGATTTAAACCGTTCATACGCCTTTTGCAGCACGACCGAACGATTTTTATAGATCAGGTCGTAATCGACGCTGTTCGGGCGGTCGCCCCAGTTCATACCCGCGTACTCGGACGGAATAAGCAGTCCGCTCTGCGCCAGCATATCAAGGTCGATAAAATAAGGATTGAGTGCATACGCCGAGAATGACTGATACGGTGAATCACCGAAAGCAGTAGGACATATGGGCAGTATCTGCCAGTATGTCTGCCCTGCTTTTTTCAGAAAGTCGGCAAAGCGATACGCCTCCTTTCCGAAAGTACCGATACCGTACGGCGACGGCAGGGATGAAATATGCATCAAAATACCGCTCGTTCGCATTGACTACACAGACTCCTTCTTTAACCTTTTACAGCTCCCGTCATTACGCCCTTTATTATGTGTTTCTGACAAGCAGCGTAGAAAATTATGATGGGTATTATGCTGATTATAATCAGCGCCATTACAGCGCCGAGATCGACCGCTCCGTAGCTGCCCTGGAGGTACTGAATGTGAATCGGTATGGTCTTATACAAATTTTTGTCCAGCACCAAATAAGGCAAAAGATAGTCGTTCCATATCCACATTATTTCGAGTATGCCGACCGAAATAATGGTCGGGCGCAGCATCGGCATCACGACGCCGAAATAGGTTCTCAGCGGACCGCAGCCATCTATGCTTGCCGCCTCCTCGATCTCCAACGGCATTGACTTTACAAATCCCGTAAACATGAATACCGCCAGTCCCGCGCCGAATCCGAGATATATGACCGGTATAGTCCACGGAGTATTCAGTCCGAGAGTATCGGACGTCTTTGACAGTGTGAACATGACCATCTGAAACGGTACGACCATAGAAAAAATGCACATATAGTATATGATCTTACACAACAGATTGTTAACACGAGACAAATACCACGCGCACATTGACGTACACAGCAGTATCAGTGCCGTTGACAGAATAGTAATTACAAAACTGTACAGAACAGAATTGTAAAACGGATAGTTACCGAATGTCATTCCGTTGGTATAATTGCTCAGTCCGGCAAAGCTGGCCGAATTAGGGAAGCTGAATGTCGTCGAGTTAACATACTCATTATACTTGAATGAGTTCATTAATACAACAAAAATCGGGCTGATATATATTACAGAAATGATGGTAAACAAAACTGTCAGTATACGCTTTGAAAGCGTCTGCGGATGTCGAATCTCCCGTTCGGTATTTTTCATTGCTGCACCTCTCTTTTGTGCGTAAAGCGCAATTGCAAAAGTGCAATTACTGCAACTATGATGAAAAAGATAACCGCCTTTGCCTGTCCTACACCTCGGAAGTTAGCGTTTGAATAGAATGTGTTATAAATATTCAGCGCAAGCATCTCGGTCTGTTTTATCTGTGTTCCGTCGGCGCCGAATACAATCGGCGCTCCGCCTGTCAAAGCAAGGTTTTGGTCAAACAGTTTGAACGAGTTGGTCAGCGTCAAAAATGTGCATATAGTTATTGACGGCATGACGGTCGGTATCGTGATATGACGAAGCACCTGTCTGCCGTTTGCGCCGTCGATACGAGCAGCCTCGTTAAGTTCCTCAGGCACGCTTTGCAGTCCGGCAATATAAATTATCATCATGTATCCGATCTGCTGCCAGCACATGAGTATAACCAGTCCCCAAAAACCGAATCGGCTGTCAAGGACGATGCTTGTACCGTAACGGCGCAAAAATCCGTCGAATATCATCTGCCATATATAGCCGAGCACTATACCGCCGATAAGATTGGGCATAAAAAACACGGTTCTGAACGCATTTGCTCCTCGAATGCCGCGCGTAAAAACATACGCAACAGCAAACGCAAGCACATTTATTGCAATGACAGACACGACCGTGAAAAGCGCTGTATACCAAAACGCGTGAAAAAAGCTTGAATCCTCAAATGCCTTGATATAATTTGAAAAGCCGGTCCATTCGGCGTCGCTCGTGGTGCGGAAGGTGCAAAAGGACAGATATACGCCCCTCAAAAACGGGTAAATGAAGCCGATACAAAACGCTGCAAACGTAGGCAGCACAAATATCGGAAAATACGCTCGTAACGGCTGTCGACGAAAAGCACGCACAAACGAACCTGACGACCGTTTATTTTCACTCATAGAAAAATTCTCCTTAAACTTAGATTTAAAAACGAGGACGGGCGTTTCCGCCCGCCCCCACAGCGTGATTAGTTACTAAATATGATTTGTATTAAATCATTTCGAATCAGCGGATTCGTAACACAGTCTCATCAGCCATGCGTTTTGGCGTACTCCGATTTCCAACCGTTGACGAATGCGTTTACTACGTCGTTCCACTTGCCCGTGCCTGCAGCATACTGAGTAAGAGCGGCTCCTACACCGTTTTTCCATGTCTCAGACGGAATGGTCGAAAAGTTCCATGAAACCGGCGTTTTTCCTGCTTCAACATATTCGTTAGCTATTCTGACCAGAGGATTGTCCGCCTCCTTAGCCGACTTGAAAGGAATAACGAATCCCATATCATCAGCAAGAGCAGTCGTACCGGTATTGCTGGTAACTACCCAATTCATGAAGTCAAGAGTTGCCTTGATATCAGCCTCGCTTGCCTTTGAATTGACGCACCAATAGTTTTCTGAACCTGTGCAAAGTCCTTGATTTCCTCCACGCAGCAGGTCATAATGTGACGGCCGATGACAAATTCGTCATCCTTCAGACCGATCTTAGTAGTGTCATTGTAAGCGCAGTTACCGTACTCCCACGTTCCGTTCTGGAAGAAAACAGCCTTGCCTGTCTTGAACTCGGTCTCTGCGTCGGTACCTGTTTTTGATGCAAGATCAGTCGGTTTGCAGGTCGAATTATTTATATACAGATCCCATATCTTTTTATAATTGTCAAGATACGTGCCTTTTATAGCTGCGCTCTGTTTAATATCTTCATCCTTGTATTCATAATATATCGGAATATTTGCTAGGTGCGTCTTGAAACGCCAGTCGGACGTTGAATCCATACCGGCAGATGTGAATGCGCCGGAAACATCCATTTCTTTCTTATGCGACTGTATCTCGGTAGCGACAGTTGCTAAGGTATTAAAATTATTGATTTTATCAATGGACTTTACAGTTGACCATGACGCATCAAAATATTTTTGCAGCAACGTTTTATTATAAATAATTCCGTAAGTCTCTATAACATATGCTATGCCGTAGACTTCGCCGCCGCTTCCCTTTAGTGCAAAATCCTCGTTCGTAAGCTGACCGTAAACTTCGCTCTTTGAAAGGTCGTAGCAGTAGTTTTGCCAGTTGGCAAGTCCGATCGGTCCGTTTACCTGGAAAAGAGTCGGTGAAACACTCTTGTCCATTTCCGCTGTCAGAGTTTCCTCATATTTGCCCTCCGCCGCGGTCAGAACAGTTACATTAACACCTTTTTCTTCCTTGTACTTCTTGGCGAGCGCCTGCCATTGTGCGTCCTGTTCAGGCTTAAAATTCAAATAATAGACCGAACCGGTAGTCGCAGTGCCATTGCTGCCTGTTCCGCCGCCATGATTGTTGTTTTTACATGATGCAAACAGCGACAAAAGCGTAAACAGCGCCAAAGATAATGATAATATTCTTTTCATAAAACTGCCTCCCAATAACGCAAATACTCTGTTTCATATTTAGTTATGAATTCATATCAGCGTTATTCATAATTTAATTTTTGCTTTTTATCTATTTTGCCCGATTTTCAAGCAAAATTTTCAACCTTTTAACATGAAAAATAATCCATGTTAAACTTCGGTTTTAACCGTTTGTTCTTGGTTATTATGGCCTGAATTTCAAAGAATATAACCGATATGTTTTCATGCGCAATAAATATTTGACACGGCAGATAATGTATGATAAAATTACAAATTATAGATAAAAAATCAAATTGCCTTAGTCTGCGATTTTGCGACTGCGTCGTGAACCGCCGACGGATAGGAGTTATAACAATGAAAAGAGAATTAGTACGCAATATTTATGCCGATACAGCCGCTTTCGACGGCAAATCGGTCATTATCGGCGGCTGGGCACGCTCCATCCGCGATTCAAAAGCATTTGGCTTCATTGACCTTAACGACGGAAGCTGTTTCAAGGGCGTTCAGGTCGTATTTGAACGCGATGTTATCCAAAATTACGATCAAATTGCAAAGCTCAATGTCGGCTCAGCCGTAGTCGTAAAAGGAACGGTAGTTCTGACTCCCGAAAACAAGCAGCCGTTCGAAATAAAGGCTGTCAGCATCGACATCGAGGGCGAATCGACCCCCGACTATCCGTTACAGAAAAAGCGTCACACCGTTGAATATCTGCGTGAGCAGGCGTATCTGCGTCCGCGCACCAATCTGTTCTCCGCCGTATTCCGTGTGCGCAGCGAAATTGCTTTTGCAATTCACAGCTTTTTCAACGCGCGCGGTTTTGTTTACGTTCACACACCGCTTATCACCGGTTCCGACTGCGAGGGCGCCGGTGAAATGTTCCGCGTAACCACCATTGATCCAAATGATCCTCCCCGAAAAGAGGACGGCTCGATCGACTGGTCGCAGGACTTTTTCGGAAAAAGCGCCAATCTGACAGTTTCAGGTCAGCTTGAGGGCGAGACCTATGCAATGGCGTTTGGTAATATCTACACATTCGGTCCGACATTCAGAGCAGAAAACTCCAATACCGCGCGCCATGCCGCCGAGTTTTGGATGATAGAGCCGGAAATTGCATTTGCCGATCTTGACGACAATATGGAACTTGCGTGGGATATGATAAAGTATATTATCAATCATGTCCTCACCCACTGCTCACAGGAACTTGAGTTTTTCAATAACTTTGTTGACAAAACACTGCTTGACCGACTCAACACACTCGCCGCCTCCGACTATCAGAAAGTCACCTACACCGAGGCAATAGAGCTGCTTAAAAAGAGCGGAGCGGAGTTCAAATACCCTGTAGAATGGGGTTGTGACCTGCAAACCGAACACGAGCGTTATCTGACCGAGCAGGTATTCGGCAAACCGGTATTTGTAATTGACTATCCGAAAGAAATCAAGTCGTTTTATATGCGTCTCAACGACGACGGAAAAACAGTCGCGGCAATGGATCTGCTTGTTCCCGGCGTCGGTGAGATCATCGGAGGCAGTCAACGCGAAGAACGTCTTGACGTGTTGCTTGAGCGTATGAAGGAATGCAACCTCAAGGAAGAAGATTACTGGTGGTACGTAAACCTGCGCCGTTTCGGAGGCACGAAGCACGCAGGATACGGGCTAGGCTTTGAGCGCATTGTAATGTACCTGACCGGCGTATCAAATATTCGTGACGTCATCCCCTATCCTCGCACAGTCGGAAATGCCGAGTATTGATAAAAAGTCAAATTAAACATCAAAACACTATACGGAGCAGTGTGTCTGCTCCGTATTTTTTGCAGTAAATCTCGAAAAATGTAAAATATTCTGTAAACTGTTGCATCAAAAAACTTGTATTTTACTATATCCTTTGTTACAATGGTTGCGTTGAATCTGTTTAGGATAAAACAAATGAAATTTTTAAAGCAAGTAGGTTATGACAATGAAAGACATTAAAATCAAAAAAATCGTTATTTCATCAATGATGGCAGCCATGATTACGGTCGCCACAATGATTGTTCGAATACCGTCTCCTACCGGATATGTCAACCTCGGCGACTGTTTTGTGCTTGTAGCGGCATGGTCGCTCGGTCCCGTATACGGCGTTCTTGCTGCGGCAATTGGCTCAGCCCTTGCCGATTTACTGGCCGGTTATGCACTGTACATTATCCCAACATTTGTCATTAAGGGTCTTATGGCTCTGATAGCATGGGCATTGTTCAAAGCGATGTGCAAAGTTATTCATAAGCATGAGCTGTTTCCCCGTATGATAAGCGCGGTCGTTGCAGAACTGTTCATGGCGGCGGGTTATCTCACATTTGAAATATTTGCTTACGACGCCACCGCAGCAATACAGAGCGTTCCCGGCAACCTTGTTCAAGGACTCGTCGGAGCAGTCGCGTCCATTTTGCTCATTACAGCGGCAAAGCGTTACAAGTTGCTGAAATTCTGATAAGCCACAAACACACAAATCTAATAAAAAAATGCTCCCGTTGATCCGAAACGATCGACGGGAGCGTTTTTATAGCCTGTCCTATTACTTCTTAAAACGATCCATAGCAGCCGGAACCTTGGGCTGATGATAGAAGATGTAGCAAGCGGAATTTACAGTCGAAACGCCGATTGCAAGAGCAATAGCGGAAATGGCAGCACCATATCTGCCGAAAAACTCCTTAACCTTTTTCATTTTTTACCCTCCTTTCGCAATAAGCATATAATAACGATATGTTCGCCGAAAGCAATCCGATGCAAAAGCAGAAAACAAATCTGCCAACGTCGGGCAAAAACGACATACCGACTATTACCGGTAACAGTAACAATGTATATACTCGGCTGAGCCTCCTGTACCGAATACATTCGTTTTCGGTAAAGGGTTTATTCTCGTTATCGATCGGTGCAAGCAAAAACGTTATTAAACACACGATCACAGCCGCCGAAGTATTAAATATTATAAAATCAGGAATGTGCACAAATTTTATTATAACTATAAAAAGCAATTGATTTAGCGCAAACAGTAAATGGCATTTAAAATATGTATCGGCATGATATCCGCCTGCGACCTTACGGTAAATATAAAAGCCGATAAAGAAAATCAGAGACGTAAAAAATTCACCGAAT